>JALOPA010000092.1 GCA_025454125.1 Thermodesulfobacteriota bacterium | reverse complement strand
GAGGATCACGGCGTAAAAGGCGATGCGCAGGGTTCCAAACTCCCGCAGCAGATCGGAGATGGGCACGAGAATGAAGCAAACGATCACAGGGCCTGCGAGAGTGCCTCCGCCGCCGATCACGGTCGCCGCGATGGGAAGAATGGAGAAATCCAGGGCGAAAAGAGAAATGCCTGCGAACATGTAAATGTGGGTCAGGCAGGCGCCGGCCAGACATCCCATCACAGAGGCGATGAACACCGCCACCGCCTTGTAGTGGGTGATGCTCATCCCGGAAGCGCGCACGGCCTGGTCATTGTCCTTGACACCCCGGAACACCAGGCCGATGTCCAGGTTCACCAACCTCCTCAGGCCGAACAGAAACAGGAGCACCATGACGATGACGAAATACTGTTCCACCCACGAGTAGGGGAAGCTGTCGACTCCCATGATCCCGTCCGTGCCCCCGAAAATGTTGAGGGCCTCGATGATCCGCATCACGGCCAAAGGGTACATGAGGCTCACAATGGCGAAATAAACCCCTCTCAGGGGAAGGCAGGGAAGGAGAAGCACGGTGCAGATGGCCGCACCGGCTATGGAGGCGATGGGAATGGTCAGGAGAATGGAGAGCCCCAGATGTTTGTTGAGCAGGGCGGCGATGTAGGCGCCGGTGCCGATGAAAAGTGCGCCTCCCAGGGAGACGAGCCCCACGTAATGAGCCAGGATATCAAAGCTCAGGGCGAGATGGGCATAGAGGCACACATTGGAAATGACCCGCTCCCAGTAAAGGCTGGGCATCACCTGAGGCAAAAGGAGCAGCCCCACAATCAGCAGCAGTCTGGGCAAAACGAGGTACCCCAGTTCCCTCCAGGACAAAAGGGCGTAGATCCCGTCCGATCGTACTTTGATGCCCCGGTCCAGCCTTTCTTTTCGACGATCTGCAGTGGTCATGGTTCACACTCTTTCTTCCAGTTCCTTTTGACGTCCGAAAAGCCCCGAAGGCCTCAGGATAAGAGTGACAATGATGGCGAGCAGCGCCACCACCATCTGAAAGTGACTGCCCAGATAGACCACGGTCAGGATCTGGGCAAAGCCGATGAGGAACGCGGCCAGCACAGCTCCCATCCAGCTCCCCAAGCCCCCGACAATACACACGGCGATGGCCAGGATCAGGACATTGTACCCGGCTTCCACCACGATGTTCCCCATGGGCAGAAGCACGATGGCCGCCAGTCCTGCGAGCATGGACCCGAAGGCGGTGGCCAGGAGCGCCATCATGTCCGAATCAATGCCCAGCATGAGAGCGGCCCGTTCGTCCTGCGCCATGCCCCGGAGCGCCAGCCCGATCCTCGTGTAATGGGTGAAGAGCCAGAGCACAACGATGACCGCGGCGCCGATGCCTATGAGGAGGAGGCGGTGAATGTCCACCGGAACGCCTCCCAACATCACACTCCCCGGAATGAAGAGAGGCAAGGTGTAGGTCATTCCTTTGAACCCGCCCCAGCGCAGCCCCTCGAGAATGGCGAGGCCGATGGCGTAGGAGGCGATGATTTCCGAGATGGCCATCCCTCTCACCCGGATCAACATGAGGCGGTAGATCAGGGCGCCTAGGACCCCCGTGATCAGTATGGCGATGAGGGCGCTGAGAAAATAGCTGAGGCCCAGCGCTTTCAGGAAGGTCCAGGTGATGAACCCCGCGACCACATAGATGGCGCCGTGGGCAAAGTTGGGAACCCGGCTGATGCCGTAAACCAGGGCGAAGCCGAGCGCCATCAGGGCCAGAGCAATGCTGTTGATCGTTCCGTAGATCAGGATCTGCGTGATTTGCATGGCCGCTCGCACCGAATCAGGTAAAGTCTCTTCTCCGTCATTCCGGCGAATCCCGGATCGGGGTCCGGGACAGGCACCGGAATCCAGTATTTAGAGATCCTCATAAATTTTCTGGACCCCGGTTTTCACCGGGGTGACGACTTCTCACAAAACTATCTTCGCTGATGTGCCCAGGAAACCCCATTCCCCCTCACCATGAGGGAATGGGGGTTTTGGGATATTTACTTCTTCATCCAGGGCGGCAACTGGATCTCGCCCGTGGCAATGCTCTTCGGAAAAACCACGATTCTCTTGGCGGCCTGCCACTGAAGGATCGTACCCACCGCTCCCTCTTTCGGATCCAGGGCAGGAATGACCTGGTGGTTCTTGGGATTGAAGCGGATTCTGCCATAGACGCCCATCAAATCCGTCTGCTCCAGGGCCTCCACGACTTTACCCGAATCAATGCTTTTGGCCCGCTCAATGGCATCTTTCAGGGTGTAGACCGCCATGTAGCTGCTGGAGCTGCCCAGGCCCTCGGGCTCGATGTTCCACTTCTTGGTGTAGGCATCGTAGAACTTCATGGTCCACTCGGTGGCTTTGGAAGGAGCGTTTCCGGCATTGACCACGTTGCAGAGGGTGTATTCTCCCTTGCCTTCGGTGGCCTTCCAGAACCCCGGCTGCTCGGCTGCGGCCAGTGTGGAGCCGAAAGGAAGAGCCGGTATTTTGAGCTCATACCATTGTTTCAGAAGGATCGAGCTTTCAGGCATGTCCATCCAGATGTTGAGCACCTGAGCGCCCGCGTCTCTGGCCTTGAGCAGTCCCATGGAAAAATCCGTGGTCCCGGTGGGATAGACTTCGGTCCCTGCCACGGTCCAGCCTTGCCCGGCGGCGACCTTGGCGATGATTTCACCGCCGCCCCGCGCATGGGCCACGTCCTGGACCATGATGAACACCTTGTTGAGGCCTGCCTTCTCCTTGAGTTCAGCAAAACAGGCCATGATCTCTTTCACGAGCTGCCCTGCTTCTCCGTGGATGCGGAAGCAGTATTTCAGTTTGTCATATTCCTTTTCGACCCTGGCATGGTAGGCGGGAGTCAGGACGCCGGTTGTCAGAATGGAAACTTTCTTGTACTTGCCGAGAAGGTCCATGGCGGCAAGGGCCGCTTCAGACCGGACAGGCCCGCCGATGATGAAATCGGCCTTCTTTTCGAGGATCAGCTTCTCGACGGCCATGAGGGCGTCACTGACCGGAACGCCGGGTTCAAGGTCTCGGGTGTCGATCACCTCCACCTTGAAGGGCATTTTCTTTCCGCCCACATTGACGCCTCCCTGGGCGTTGATCTCCTCCACGGCGAGTTTTATGCCTCTTTCCGCATCCCAGCCGTACAGGAACGCGGTCGAAAGCGGAGCGCCGATGACGATGTTGTCTGCGGCCGAAACGACGGATACCGGGCCAAAAAGCAGGATCAACGCCGACAGGAGTGCAAAAAAGAAAAGCCGTTTCTCTCTCATGGTCATCCCTCCTTCAAAAGGTCAACAGGTTCGAGTCCCTTGAGATGGTGGCCATCTCACGCCTTTTTCCGAAGCGGTGCGCGTTTCGCGACCGCCGTTGTGGAGCCATTCCTAAAAGAAACCGACTTCCATTCTGTACAGAACTAGAGAGGTTTTCGTCAGGATGCAAGACTAATGGAAAACTGAACCCAGTTCAACCAAAAAAAATCTGGCAAAAGAGGAAGACAGGAGTCAGCAGAACAGCAAGGGCAGCAAAATTGATGCGCTCGTAAAAAGTCAAGAACCGTAATTTTCTGTCATTCCGGCGAAAGCCGGAATCCAGATTTTTCAAGGACCTCTGGACCCCGGCGACCCTGTTCCGGCGAAAGCCGGGAGCCGGGGTGACGGCTTAGAGGACTTCTTGCGAACGTATCACTATTGGAACAGGGGAATACTCCTTCCCGGTTACACATTTCTTGACTTGAGCCGTGCAGGTGATTAATGTTTTTTCAGTAAATCGAGTCTATCTTCAGGACCCTATGCAAGGCAAAGATTACTACAAAATCCTCGAAGTCCCTCGAACCGCGACTCAAGAAGAAATCAAGAAATCCTACCGCAAGCTGGCCATGAAGCACCACCCGGACAGAAACAAGGGAGACAAAACGGCCGAGTCCAAGTTCAAGGACATCAACGAAGCCTACGCGGTCCTGAGCAATGAGGAGAAGCGGAAGCAGTACGACACCTTCGGCGCCGAGGGCTTTGGCCGGCGATTCAGCCAGGAAGACATTTTCCGCGACTTTGACTTTTCGAGCATCTTCAATGAATTCGGCTTCGGAGGAGGCGGGAACGTTTTCAGCCAGTTCTTCGGGGGCGCGGGGCATGGGTCTTCCGGAGCCCGCGGCTTTGGCCGTAATGCGGGGTTTCAAGGTTTTCAGGGCCGCCCGCAAATGATGAAAGGTCAGGATCTCACCTATGAGTTGGCCTTGACCCTCGAAGAGGTGTCCGCCCCTACGACCAAAGTGATCTCCTACCGTGAAGGCGGGAAGCAGGAGACTGTCTCGGTCAAGGTGCCGGCAGGCATTTCCACGGGCAAGAAGCTGCGGCTTTCGGGCAAGGGCGCAGCCAGCCCCCACGGCGGTCCCAACGGTGACCTCTTCGTGCTCATCCGTGTGCTCGATCACCCGGTTTTCAAAAGGGAAGGCGATGATCTGGTTCTGACCAAAGAGATCAAGTTCACCGAAGCCCTATCGGGCGCGGAGATCGAGGTGCCCACGATCGATCAGAAGACCCTTCGCCTCAAGCTCCCGCCTGGAACCCAGAACCACGCCAAGTTCAGGATGAAAGGCTATGGCATGCCCCGGATGGACGGAGAGGGCCGGGGGGACGCCTATGTCCTGGTTTCTGTTGCCGTGCCGACCAAGCTGAACAAGAAGCAGAAAGCGCTCCTCAAAGACATGGAAGAGGCGGGTTTCTAGATGAAGGCCCTGTGCGTTTTCTCGGGCGGGCTGGACAGTATGCTCGCCTCGCAAATCATACGGGCACAGGGAATCGACGTCCTGGGTCTTTTTTTTGAAACGCCCTTTTTCTCCTCCCATCGGGCAAAGATGTCCGCAAAGGCCATTCAGCTTCCCCTTAAAGTCGTCGACATGACCGGGCCGCATCTGGAGGTCGTCAAACATCCGGCCCACGGTTACGGCGGCAACATGAATCCCTGCATCGACTGCCACGCCCTCATGCTTCGCAAGGCCGGCCAGATGCTCGAAGAGGAAGGAGCGTCCTTTCTCATCACCGGTGAAGTCCTTGGCCAGAGACCCATGTCCCAAAACCTCAAGTCCCTTTCCATCGTGGCCACTCAGAGCGGATTCCCACGGCTCATCCTGAGACCTCTTTCCGCCAAGCTGCTTCAGACGACGCTGCCGGAGGAGAAAGGATGGGTCCAGAGGGATCTCCTGCTGAACTTTTCCGGAAGGGGCCGCAAACCGCAAATGGAGCTTGCCCGGAAACTGAACATCACGGATTACCCCTCTCCGGCGGGCGGATGCCTTCTCACGGATCCCCTCTTCTCCAAACGGCTGAAAGACCTGCTTACGAGGGAGACGAACTTCGAGACCCGGGAAATCGAGCTCATGAAGGTCGGCCGCCACTTCAGGCTCGGCCCCCACACAAAACTTGTGGTGGGAAGAAATAAAGGCGAAAACGAGATCATTGCTTCCCTTGCAAAACCCGAGGACCTTCTTCTCTTCACGCCCTCTGCGCCGGGGCCGACGGTTGTCGCCCTGGGAGAAATCACCCCGGAGACGGAGCTTCTTGCCGCCCGGATCACGGCTTCCTACAGTGATGAGAAGGAGGGGGAACGAACCGAGGTGAGGCTTTCGACCAAAGGCGATGGAAAAACGCTGTGGGTAGAAAAGCCTCCGAAGAGTGAGTTCCAGAACCTGATGATTTGAGTCGCCTAGAGGAATCTGGGCTCAACCTTGGGGTTATTGCCAACGGAGATGAAATAGAGGCATCACGATCGTCACTCCCGCGAAGGCGGGAGTCCAGAAAAGCCCGAAAATAATGGATTCCCGCCTTCGCGGGAAAGACCCCCCAGACAGCCGTTCCGTTTTTTTTTCAGACCAATAGGTCCTTGTGGAGGACATCGGACAGCATCGGCAAGAAAGCACTTTCACTGCCGCAGGTATCTTTGCACGAAGGTCTTTGACTTGACCTGTTCGAGCTTCTGCAGGCTCAGCCGTATGATTCTCTCTTGTTCCGTAATGTCGGTCTCGGCCCTGTTCACCCTTTGGTCCAACGCGTGAACCTTCACGTTCAAATCCATGAGCTCCAGCTTTTGCTCGCGGCTCAGATTGTCTCCCCGTGACGAATCGATCCTGGCCGCAAGCTCCTCTCTTTCTTTTCTGAAAGAGGCGATTTGCGCTTTTTGAGACTGGATCAACATCTTGCTTTCAGCGATCTGCTGTTGCAGAGGGCCCTCTCGATCCATGGTCACGCCGAGGTAGACGGCCGGCCCAAGAGCCAGCAGGAAAAGGACAACGACGAGTTTGACCGCCAGGGAAACCACGCGGGAAACCAGGCTGCCCGCGGTCTTGGCCCCCTTTACGACCGCCTCCTTTGCCGTGTACTCCTCGACTTCTCCTTCGACCTTGCCTTTGATGGTTTTGACGGCCTGGGTCAGCGCACTGACGGTTCCTTCCAGTTCCGCTCCCAAGGAGCCCACCGTGCATTTGTCCATGACCCGCCGATCAGGGGCCTGTAGAAACTGGGCCTGAGAGTGGAGTTCGTCCAGGATGCTGTCCGTGTCCACATCTTCTACGAATTTCCCGACGAACCTCATTTTGAGCGAGAGGATATCCTCCCTCACGTTCTCGATGGATTCATCGATGGCGTGCCCGATTTTCGTCAGGAACACCTCTTCGCAAAGAAAGGCTTTTCCGAGGCTCAGAAGGATCGCCTTGTCCCTGATCTCGTGAAGCGCGGCAAAAGTCGGTAGAGGCGCAACAGCATTCATGTTTCCACATCCTCGCTCATCAGGAGAGGGTTTATCCCGCAAAGGAATCAACGGCTCCAGCGTGCAACATGGTGAATTCTATCACATTAGTTTGGCTTTTGTCACTAACTTTTGGTTCTTCCTCAGGTCGTTGAAAAACGCCCATCTCGGTGAAGCGTGACCAGTAACGGCTAACAAGTCC
>JALOPA010000091.1 GCA_025454125.1 Thermodesulfobacteriota bacterium | reverse complement strand
GGTGTTGATCTCCCGGTTGATCTCCTGCAAGAGAAAATCCAGGCGCCTCCCGACCGCGTCCTCCGGGGAAAGGTAGGAACGGAACTGATCCAGATGGCTTCTTGCGCGCACCAGCTCCTCCGTGATGTCGCACCGATCCGCAAAGATCGCGATCTCCTGCATGAGCCGATTCTCATCGACGGGCATCCCCTGGGCCATGTGCTCCACCCGTTGTTTCAGCCTGCGCTTGTAGTCTTCAACAACGGAACCGGCCCTGCTCTCCACCTCTTTGAGATGGTCTTCGATCAACGCGAGGCGCTTGACGAAGTCTTCCTTCAAGGTTTTCCCTTCCTGAACCCTCATGGAATCACACGCTTCCAGGGCCTGGGTCAAGGCCTGCCGGCAGGCTTCTTTGGCCAACGCGAGATCAAGTTCCTCCGGCTTGACAAGGAGCACGTCCTTCATCTGGCAGAGATCCTCCGCCCTCACCTTCCCTTCGATTCCGAACTCCTCGTTCAGCTGTTTGAAGACTCGAAGATAGGATCGAACCAGGGGGAGGTTGAGCTGAAGGTCATACTCCAGCTCCACGCCCTCCTTTTCCATCTGAAGCGTCACTTCGACGCGACCCCTCCGGATCACCGCGGACACCTGGTTTCGAACCTCGTCTTCGATGGGTTGCAGGGTTCGGGGCAATCGGACAAACAGGTCCCGGTGTCTGTTGTTGACCGTCTTGATTTCCGCTATGAAACGCCTTGAGTTGAGAACCGCTTCTCCCCGGCCAAAGCCGGTCATGCTCTTGAGCACTTTAACCCCCCAATCTCACCGCCCGCTCCCCTTCGACAAGCTCAGGGTCGCCAGAAACGCAGAGTACGCAGAGAACATTCCCTGGCTCAAGACCTCGGGAGGGCCGAAAGTGAAAAAATAGGCTAGCACATTTTTTCACTGTCTGCCCTCCCCGGCCCCAGTGCCTTGGCACTGGGCATCCCTCACTGCGGGATGTCTTGAGCCAGGGAAGAATAGCTGCTTCATGCGCATCTCTGTGGTCTCCGTGCCTCAGTGGTGAATACTCCTGATTTGCGCTGCGTCAGCCGCTCAGTCCGCGGAGCTGGTTTTTGTAGCGTTCCCGGATGTCGTTGAAGTAGCCGATGACCGCCGGGTCCGCGTAGTCCCGGTAAGTCCAGGCCAGGGTCTGAAAACTCCCCTGATGAAAGACCAGGGTCAGGTCCGCATAGATCCCCTTTGAGAGATACAGCCGGTGCGTGTAGTTCTTCCCCGTGGCGAGCACCAGCCTTTCCAGGGCAACGTATCCTGGGTCAATGTTGACCCTTCGCTTTCCCTCCTGAAGATAGCGGATCTCCATTTCGTTGGTCTGAAGCTTGACGTCCACGATCGCCTCAGGCCGGATGAGCTCCCTGAAAGAGAGGAATCGCCGGTGAAGAGGCCAGCCCATCTCTTTTTCGTAGTACCTTGTCCTGTCAAAGAAAAGAGGGGGGCTGATCCAGTCTGCGGATCCGTACGCCCTCTGGAGCTCGGCGATGAGCTCTTCGAGGATATTCTCCTCAGGGGAAAAGAGGCTTGCCACGAGCTTGACCTCATCGGCTTCTTTCGGAGTACTCATGAGATCTGATGCAAGCCTCCTCCATCGCTCTCATGCACCGGCGCCCGGGCATGCTACCTGAGGTGTCGCACAGTGGTACAAGGTACAAGGTACACGGTTCACGGTTCACGGATCACTCCCAACCGGATGCCGTATCCCTCATGCCTTACACCTTATACCTTGCACCTTATACCTTGTACCTTGTACCTTTCTTACGCTTTCCCCAGTCTCTCGCAGATCACTCTCTTGAGCTCTTCGGCCTTCACCGTGGAGGTTCCCACCTCCCCCACCACGATGCCGGCTGCAAAGTTCGAGATCACGGCCGCTGATTTCAGATCCATCCCTGCGGCCAGTCCCAGGCAGAAGGTGCTGATCACCGTGTCACCGGCCCCCGTCACATCAAACACTTTCCGTGCCACGGTCGGGATGTGAACCGGCTCCCCTCTCTTCTCAAAGAGCGTCATCCCGTCCTTGCCCTGGGTGATCAGAACCGAGCGGCACTTCAATTTGCAGAGGATGTGCTTCCCTGCCCGCTCCAGAGTCTTCTCATCGATGATCTCAATCCCTGAAAACGTGCTGGCCTCGTGGTGGTTGGGAGTGATGACGTCAATGCCCTTGTAGTACTCGAAGTTGCTCTTTTTGGGATCGACCCCGAGGACCACGCCGGAACCGGCCACCAGCGCGCTCAGGCCTTTCATGAGTTGAGGAGAGATCACGCCCTTCGCGTAATCCGACACCACGATGGCGTGGATGTTTTTCCGCATCTTGCTCACGAAGCCGAGCAACCTCTCGACGCTTTCCGGGAGGATCTCCCTCCGGCTTTCCCGGTCGAACCGCACGACCTGTTGGTGCTGGGCCACGATCCTGGTCTTGATGGTGGTCGGCCTTTGCGGCTCTTCGAGAATTCCCTCGGTGGTGGCCCCCAGGCTTCTGACCATTTTCTTCACCTGACGGCCCCTGGAATCGTCCCCCACGATCCCGCAGAGGATCGCCTCTCCGCCCAGGGAGGAGATGTTGCTCACCACGTTTCCCGCGCCTCCCAGCATCTTCGTCTCCCGCTTCACGTCGACCACAGGAACGGGCGCCTCCGGAGAGATGCGGGAGACCTCCCCCCAGATGTATTCGTCCATGATGATGTCTCCGATGACCAGGACCCTGGTTTTCGGGAACGCATCGATCGCTCCGGCCAGGGACGCCGGATTCAGGTCAAAAACCATCTCTTGGATCATGGCGGCCAAATCCTCTTCAGCAAAGCCCACGGTGAGCCAATTCGGCCGGTAACTTATCACTCTGCGCAGGTTCGTGTCTATTGCTTTTTCGCCAGCCTTTTTGGTTGAAATCCCGAACTTTTTCCTGTAAAGGTAATCGGCTGTCCTCTTTGAATCCTGGAATCTTTTTGGTATATTAGAAAAAATCGCTCCCGGGTCAGCAGGCTCTTATTCCGGTTAGAGCTCCACGGAGCGAGAACGGCAAAGAAAGGTAACCCGGTATGGCTCAAATGACACAAGAGGAAGTGTTTGCAAAAGTGAGAAAGGTGGTGGCGGAAGTGTTCAAGGTGGAGGAGAGCCGGATCTCTATGGAGACGAAATTCATGGACGATCTGAAGGCCGAATCCCTGGACATCATCACCCTGCTCATGGAGTTTGAGGAAGTCTTTGACCGCACGATCCCGGACGAGGATGCGGAGAAGCTTGTCAGCGTCAAGGACGCCGTGAATTACGTTATAGCCATGGAAGAAAGCGCACCCCAGGCGTAGCCCATGAGAAAACGAGTCGTCATCACCGGTTGGGGAGTTATTTCAGCGATCGGGCAGAATCCTGATGAGTTCTGGAAAAGCTGTCTGGAAGCGAAAACCAGGGTCGAAAGAATCCCGGAGCACTGGCTTCAGTACGGGGATTTCCATTCTCAGATCTCCTCTCCCCTGCCGGCAATCGATTCATCCAGATACGGCATCGGCCGCATCGAGGAAAAACAACTGGATTGCAGCAGTCTGATCGCCGTCGCCTGCGCTTTTCAAGCCCTTGACTCCGCCGGTCTGGAGTACACCCTGCTTGACCACAAGCGAAACACCTATTCCATTCCCTCCCTGGATCAAGAGAGGACCGGCGTCTTCATGGGCACGGGGATCGGGGGATTGAGCACTTTTGCCTCCTGCTACAGCTACCAGGTCCTCCTCCGGCAAAAGGAACAGCTGGCCAAAGCCATAGGCCAGCTGGGAGATCACCCTGTCCGTGAGATTCTCCAGCAGGCCCACGACCGGATGCTCCACCCCAGGCGCTTCAACCCGTTTGCGGTTTCGATGACCATGCCCAATGCCTGCTCCGCCAATGTGGGGATCAAGTTCAACCTGCGCGGAAGCAACAACTCCTACTCCGCTGCGTGCGCCTCCGGAACCGTGGCCATAGGCTACGGGTTCAAAGCGGTGCGGGCCGGGGAACTGGATGCGGCTCTGGTCGGCGGCGTGGAGTTCCTGCGCGACGATTATGGCGGAGTCTTCATGGGATTTGACGCCGTCCGGGCCCTGGCTCTCGACAATGACCATCCGGACAAAGCCAATCGCCCCTTTGACAAGGACCGAACCGGATTTCTCTTCAGCGAAGGCGGGGGCGCGGTCTTGGTCATTGAAGATCTGGAACGCGCCCGGAAACGCGGGGCCAAGATCCTGGCCGAAATCATCGGCTACGGAGAGACCTGCGACGGATTCAACATCATGATGATGGAGAGCAGCGGCGCTCAGATCACGAGGATGCTCCGGCTTGCCTTTGCCGACGCCGGGATTACCGCGGAGGAAATTGATTACATCAATGCCCATGGAACCGGAACTCGCTTGAACGACGAAACAGAGACTGCGGTGATCGAACAGGTTTTCAGGAAAGACGTGCTCATCAATTCCACCAAATCCCTGATCGGACACACCCTGGGAGCTTCGGGCGCCATCGAGGCGCTGGTCACGGCTCTCAGCATTGTTCATCAAACGACCCACGTGTGCCGGAACCTCGATCATCCCATGAAGGATTTGAATTTCGTCACCCAAGTCGCCTCCTATCCCATTCGGACCGGCCTGTCCCAGTCCTTCGGATTCGGCGGTCACAATGCCGCCCTCATCCTCCGTGAGTATCGGTGAGACGAGAGATCCGCAGTGCCGAAACCCCGATGCCCACGCCTTGACACATGAGGACACTCTCAATATACTTTCGACCAGGCTAGACCGGTTCTTGGCGGCCGACTGTGAGGAATCATTTCATTGGGTATCTGGAAAGCGCGTCATCTTCTCATCTATCGGTTGATGCCGGTATTCTACTACATTCTCCGCTTCTACCTTTTCCTGCTGAGGGTGAGGGTGGTGGGTGAAGAAATCCTGCTCGGCTGTTTTGCTGATTATGGGCGGGTCATCGTCGCCGTGTGGCATCAACGCTTTCTGCCGGCTCTGGCCTATGTCACGAAGTTCAGGAACTTCAAGCCCATTGTCATGATCAGCCAGAGCCGAGACGGAGAGATGGCCGCAAAGCTCGCAGAGCGGTTGGGACTCGTGCCGGTGAGAGGGTCCAGCACAAGAGGTGGAGCGGCGGCTCTGGTGGCCATTTTAAAGGCACTGAAGAAAAATCCGGCAGTCATTCACACTGTGGATGGGCCTCAAGGGCCCAAGGGCATCGTGAAACCCGGGCTGATCAGCATGGCCCAGATATCCGGTGCCGTCATCCTGCCGGTCTTTGTCTCCGCTGACCGAGCCTGGATCATGGGAAGCTGGGACCGATTCCTGGTCCCCAAACCTTTCAGCAAGGTGACCATCGAATGGGGCCCTCCCCTTGTCGTGCCCCAGGACCTGGATCCGGCCCGAAACGAGGAATTCAGGGCGGAGATCGAGCGGAGACTCACGGAGGGGTACGCCCAGGCCGACCTGAGTTCGGGCTGGGACCACCCTCTTTAATCGTTAAGGGAAGGAATCAATACAAAAGAAGGATTGAACGACCCCTATGACCAAGATGCCGTCAAACCCGATTCTCGCTTTCGTGTGGAGACCCGATGAGATCAACCCTGCCGTGGTCGACACGGCCCGCCGGACCTCCACTGTAGCCCTCTTCGACATCAGCGGAGCTCGCACGGTGAACCTCGCAACGCCCCTCGAGGCTGCGGGTGCAAAGGAGGTGAAGATCTCCGCCCAGCAATTCATGGAGCCCGCAATCGAGCGGTTTCTCCAGGACTCCAGCGTGTCCACCCTTTGGGTGGAATTCCATCCGTCCATCGCACCCGCCAAGGCAGAGACTTTTCTTGAGCGGGCCCGCGATTTGTCCGACCGGTACACCGTCGTGCCCATCAGCGGGGACCCGGATTTTCTCGGTCTTGCCCTTCAACCCAAGTGGAACGTCGAGGCCATTGCGCTCAAAGGCATCGAAGCCTCCGGCTTCGCGGGCAGCGAGACCACAGGCGTTCTTTTCTCCACCCTGAGGGAGATGACCCTGGGCCAGGGGGCCCAAGTGCCGGGCCTGATCCTCTGGGGAGGCGTGGCCACGCCCGAGGCGGCCGCGGCCTTTTTGTGCAGCGGCGCAAGGGGGATCGTGTTCGAGAGCCTCCACTGGCAGACAGACCTGGTTTCCGCAAGCCCGAAGGTGAAGGAGCGCCTCTCCAGAGTGCGTCCCGAACACAGCGCCGTGGTGGGCACGGCCCTCGGGGTTTCCTGCCGCTTCTTTGACAAGGGCAACTCCATTGCCGTCAAAGAAATCAGGCAATACGCAGGCACTCTGCTCTGCCGCGAGGTTACGGATCAGGAGCGCCGCGCCTTTGCCCAAAAGGTAGAGGAGAGAGTCGTGCCGGCCCTCGAAAGCGAGATGGGCCGCCAGGATCTTCTGTTTCTGGGCCCCGAGGCAGCCTTTGCAGAGGCTTTTGCCGGCCGGTTCGGCCGATCCACCCGCCAGGCCATAGAGGGGTTCATCAGCGAAGTGGCAACCCTCTGCCGGCAGGCCCCGGCCATAGGGGATGCTCTGGTGGAAAACTCTGCTGCCCAGTCGATGGGCACCCGATACCCTTTTATCCAGGGAGCCATGACCTGGATCAGCGACGTCCCGGGCTTTGCCCGGGCCGTGTCCGAAGCAGGGGGTCTGCCCACCCTGGCCCTGGGCGTGAAAACCCGCACAGACCTGGAGCAGGACTTGGCCCGGCTCAAGGAAGTCATGGCCGGCCGGCCCTATGCGGTCAATTTCGTGGCCTTGCCGGAGAACCCTCGTCTGGAAGAACAGCTCGCTTGGATCGATCAGAACCGGCCGCCCTTTGCCGTCATTGCCGCCGGTGACCCTTCCTATGCGGCCCGGCTTCAGAACAAAGGAATCCAGCCCATTTACGTTGCTTCGAGCGAAGGTCTTCTCCGCATGGCCTTTGAGGCAGGGGTGCGTTTCGTCGTCCTGGAAGGGAACGAGTCCGGCGGGCATGTGGGCGAACACACCACTCTGACCCTGGCGCAGAT
>JALOPA010000090.1 GCA_025454125.1 Thermodesulfobacteriota bacterium | reverse complement strand
GGTCGCCATTGCAAAGGCCAATCAAGAAGAAGCGTCGGACAAGATTTTTATTCCGGGCAGAAAGAACCCAATCCTCCTGCGTCAAGATCATCCAGTTCTCCATCTTCTCATGCGCATTCGAGATGAGGTTCATCGGAGGGCAATTTCTTACCACCGCAAGTTGAGAGGAAAGGGATTGACAGCCTCGGTTCTAGACCAAATCCCCGGCATCGGACCCAAGAGGAAAACATCTTTACTGAGTCATTTCGGAACATTAGATGCGGTCGCCGGGGCGACTGTCGAGGAACTCCTGAAGGTGCCGGGAATGACTCAAACCCAGGCCGAGTCCGTGGTCGGGTTTTTTTCAGGGAATGAGGATTCTATGGGTTGACATCGCTTTTTTGGCCATGGTAGCCTATTGGGGTCTTGCCTTCTGCTGTTCATCCTAGGCCCGAAACAGCGATCTCCTCTGGATTTCGCTCATTCTCCAATTCACCTGAACCTTGAGAAGCGCCAATGGCATCCAAGAAGATTACTATCGTTGTCGTGCCGGAGGGACCTAGAAAGATCAGGCAGATCAAGATACCGAGGTTCTGGGTTTTCTCCCTTGTTTTCTTCTTCTTTGCCGGCAGCCTTTCTCTGACGTGGGTCCTAAGAGACTATCTTTCCATCAAGCGCAATCTCCCGAATCTCACCAGCCTCCAAGAGGAAAACTCGCTTCAGAAACAGCAGATCGATTCCCTGGCAGGGAAGGTGGAAAACATCAACCAGAAGATGGCTGAACTCAAGGAATTCGACAGAAAAGTGAGGGCCATGGTGAGCATGGATCCCGCCAAAACAGGCGCAATCGAGCATGCGGGAGACCCTCAGCAGTTCGTGGGCATCGGCGGGTCGGATTCCAGCACAGGAGGCCTCAACTCCCCTTCTGAAAAAGGCCACAAGAAACTCGTGCGCATGATGTACAAGTCACTCGACAACCTGGACAACGACATTTCAGCTCAAAAGGGCGAAAAGGCCGAGCTCATGAGGCTCCTGGACCGGCAGAAGTCCATCCTCTCCAGCACCCCTTCGGTGTGGCCCGCCCGAGGTTGGGTGAGTTCCGGATTCGGGTATCGGATTTCCCCCTTCACCAGCGAAAAGGAACTGCACCGGGGCCTGGACATCTGCAACAGGAAAGGAGCTCCTGTGATTGCTCCGGCTGACGGGGTCGTGGTGTCCGTCGAGTCGGACCCGGGGTACGGAAGGACCGTGATCATCCACCATGGGTATGGCCTGAACACCATGTATGCCCACCTGGACAAGGTCCATGTGAAGAAAGGCCAGGCGGTTCGGCGGCACCAGGAAATCGCCCAGGTGGGGGATTCGGGCAGAACCACGGGTGCTCACCTTCACTATGAGATTCATTTGAACGGAGTCCCTGTCAATCCCCTCCGATACATCCTCAATTAGCTTTTAGTTTCCCATCCGGCGCATCCTCGTGTATAATCTGAAATCTTTTCCTGGAAGGTTGCTGAAAAACACATTCCCTCCGTCACTCCCGCGCAGGCGGGAGTCCAGAAGAACCAGGAAAGACTGGATTCCCGCTTTCGCGGGAATGACATCAAGAGCTTTAAAGACGAGTTTTCAGCAGCCTGCTATAAGGCTCATGGAGAGCAAATAATTAAAACCTGAGTGGTTCAAGATGCTTGGTTCCCTAATCAAAGGTATTTTCGGCAGCAAGAACGAGAGAGAGCTGAAACGAATGGCTCCTTTTGTCGACCAGATCAACAGCCTGGAGCCTCGGTTCCAGCCCTTGTCGGACGCAGAACTCCAGGCTAAGACAGCCGAGTTCAAGGAAAGGGTGGCAAAGGGAGAGCCCCTGGAGGACCTTCTCCCCGAGGCCTTTGCCGCGGTCCGCGAAGCTTCTGTGCGCGTGCTCCGCATGAGGCACTTCGACGTTCAGCTCATCGGCGGGATCGTTCTTCACGAAGGCAAAATCGCGGAGATGAAAACCGGCGAAGGCAAAACCCTGGCCGCCACTCTTCCTCTTTACCTCAACGCGCTCACGGGCCGGGGCGTGCACCTGGTCACGGTGAACGACTACCTGGCCAGGCGTGACGCGGAGTGGATGGGAGGGATCTACAAGTTCCTGGGTCTGTCCGTGGGCGTCATTGTTCACGGTCTGGACGACGCGGCGCGAAAGGCCGCCTATGGATGCGACATCACCTACGGCACCAACAATGAATTCGGCTTTGACTATCTCCGGGACAACATGAAGTTCGACGCCAGGGACTTTGTCCAGCGGGGATTTCACTACGCCATCGTGGACGAGGTGGACAGCATCCTGATCGACGAGGCCAGGACCCCTCTCATCATCAGCGGGCCCGTGGAGCGCAGCGAGAACAAGATGTACGTGGAGGTCAAGCCCCTGGTCATCAACCTGAGGAGAAAGCAGAGCGCAGTGGTGCGCTCCACCCTCCAGGAAGCCAAGCAGCTTCTCGAAGCCTCAGGGGACGGGGACCGGAGCATCGAGCTGCTTCTCAAGGTCAAACGAGGGGATCCCAAGAACCCCGGGTATCTGGACATCGTCGCCAAAAACCCGAATATCAAGAAAGAGGTGGACCGGCTGGAGGCCATGCTGAGCGCCCAGAAGGTCCTTCCGGAAATCGACCAGGAACTCTACTGCACCATCGACGAGCGGAGCAACGCCGTCGAGCTGACGGACAAGGGGATCAAGCTCCTGGCCGGCGCCGGCACGGAAGATTTTTCTCTTCCGGACATCGACGAGCAGAGCCATCACATCCGAGAGGATCAAAACCTCAGCGAGGATGAGAAAACCGCACGCCTCAAAGAAGTGGAGGACCGGTATCTGCGCACGTCGGAGTTGCTCCACGCCACGCACCAGCTGATCAAAGCCTACTGGCTTTTCGAGAAAGACGTTCACTACGTGATCAAGGATGACCAGGTGGTGATCGTGGACGAGTTCACAGGCCGCATGATGCCTGGCCGGCGCTGGAGCGACGGGCTTCACCAGGCGGTGGAGGCCAAGGAGGGGGTGAGTGTCGCCGAAGAGAACCAGACGCTGGCGACCGTCACGTTCCAGAACTTCTTTCGCATGTACGAGAAGCTGGCCGGCATGACCGGAACGGCGGACACCGAGGCTGCGGAATTCATGAGCACCTACAAGCTGGATGTGGCCGTCGTCCCCACCAACAAGAAAATGATCCGGACCGATTACCCTGACGCCATCTACAAAACCGAGCGGGAGAAGTTCAAGGCCGTGGTGGAGGAGATCAAAGATCTCTACGACAGGGGCCAGCCGGTCCTGGTCGGAACGATCACGATCGAGAAATCCGAGATGCTCAGCAAGATGCTGGCCCGCACGGGGATTCCCCACTCCGTCCTCAATGCCAAGCACCACGAGAAAGAAGCGGAAATCGTGGCCAGGGCCGGTCAGCCGAAAACCGTGACCATCTCCACCAACATGGCCGGCCGAGGCACGGACATTGTGCTCGGCGAGGGGGTGGTGGGCCTGGGCGGGCTTCATATCCTGGGCACGGAAAGGCATGAGAGCCGGCGGATCGACAACCAGCTCAGGGGCCGCTCCGGCCGGCAGGGAGACCCGGGCAGTTCCCGTTTCTATCTTTCCCTGGAGGACGATCTGCTCAGGATCTTCGGCTCCGACCGGATTGCGTCCGTCATGGGCCGCCTCGGCATGGAGGAGGGCGAACCCATCGAGCACAACCTGATCTCCAGGGCCATCGAGAACGCGCAGAAAAAGGTGGAGGCTCACAACTTCGACATCCGGAAACACCTGCTCGAATACGATGACGTGATGAACACCCAGCGGGACATCATCTACACCCTGAGAAGGGACATTCTTTCCGGAGAGGGGATCGACGAGATCATTCGCACCATGATGGAAGAGAAGGCGGACGCCCTGATCGATGCGTACACGGATCCGAAGGCGCACCCTGAGGATTGGGAGATCCAGGGGTTGAAGGATCATGCGGCCCGGCTCTTCGGGGTTCGCCTCAAGCTCGGGCCCCCGGACATGGAAGAGGAAGAGTTCCAGGCGCTCAAGCCGGATGAGCTGAGAGAGAGCCTCAAGGAAGAGGCGTGGAAAACCCACGAGAAGCGGGAGCTGGAATTCGGAAAAGACGATTTGAAGGCCATCGAGAAATACTTCCTCCTCCAAATCATTGATCACCAGTGGGTGGACCACCTCCAGGACATGGAGAGCATGAAGGAAGGCATCGGCTTGAGGGGCTACGGCCACCTCGACCCGTTAAGGGAGTACAAGAAGGAAGGCTTTGCGCTGTTCGAAGGGCTGATGGAGCGCATCAAGGAGGAGACCCTGGTGACCCTCTCGCGCATCCGGCTCATGAAGGAAAAGCCGAAGGAGGAGGAACTGCCCCGCAAAAAAGCAAGGACCATGCAGTTCAGCCATGGGGACGGGGCGGCCCGAATCGAGACGGTCAAGAGGGAAGGCAAGAAGGTCGGGCGCAACGATCCGTGCCCCTGCGGAAGCGGAAAGAAATACAAGAAGTGTCACGGAAAAAATGCGTGAGAAGAAAGTGACGAGTGACAAGTAACAAGTGACAAGTAACAAGAAAAAATACTCCTCGTCACTTGTCACTCGTTACTTGTTACTGCCCTGACCACGGACAACGGTGAACGGTCAACGTGGACCTGCCAAAAGAGGAAAAAATGGGATCGGAAAAGTATCTCGTGCCGGGCTTCAAAGCCTCGGTCATGGCCGCGGGCATCAAGAAGAGGGGCGGGCTGGATCTGGCCCTCATTGTTTCTGAAAGGGAGGCGAGCGCGGCCGGCGTATTCACCGGAAACAAAGTGAAAGCGGCTCCGGTTCTGGTCAGCCAGGGCCACATCAAGACGGGCAGGGCCAGGGCCATCATCGCCAATTCCGGCAACGCCAATGCGTGCACCGGGGAAGCAGGTCTTAAGAGCGCGCGCTCCACGGTCCAGGCGGCTGCCAGGGAATTGGGGATCAGCGTCGAGCAGGTGCTCGTTGCCTCCACAGGAGTGATCGGAGCGCCTCTGAAGGCCGAGACGATCGAAATGGCTCTCCCGGAGCTTGTGAGAGGGCTGGCGGCCGAGGCTGTTCCTCGCGTGGTGGAAGCGATCATGACCACGGATTCATTCCCCAAACTCTCCCTGTATGAGGGGAAAGCAGGCGGAAAACCCTACAAGGTAGTGGGAATGGCAAAAGGCGCGGGTATGATCATGCCCGACATGGCGACCATGCTCTGCTTCATCCTAACCGACATCGCCGTGGATCCTGCACGACTGAGCGAGGCCTTGGGGTGGGGAGTGGAAAGAACGTTCAACCGGATCACCGTGGACGGGGACATGAGCACGAACGACACGGTCTTTGTCCTTGCCAACGGCGCGGCCGGGAACGGGAACCTGAACCCTGAGGATTTCAAGGAGTTCAGGGGAGGATTGACCCGTGTGATGGAGGACCTCTCCGCCCTGATCGTAAGGGACGGGGAAGGGGCGACGAAGTTGATCCGCATCACGATCAAAGGGGCGGCCACCCCTGCGGATGCACTTGCCGCAGCCAGGACCGTGGCCAATTCCGCCCTGGTCAAGACAGCGTTCTACGGCTCGGACCCCAACTGGGGGCGAATCATGGCGGCTCTCGGCCGTTCAGGGATCCGGATGAGGGAGGAAGGGGTGGCGATCTGGGTGGACGAAGTGAAGATCGTGGAAAAGGGCATGGGCCAAGGGCCCGAGCCTGAAGCCAAGGCGGCGGCGGTCATGAAGGGCAAGGAGTTTTCCTTGACCGTGGATCTTCACGAAGGGGAATTTGAAGATCACATCACCACCTGCGATTTGACCCATGAATACGTTACCATTAATGCAGACTACAGGACGTAGGGCAAATTCGAAAATCGAAGCACGAAGCACGAAACAATTTCAAATGACACAAATTCAAAAGTCTCAAACAATAGCCTTTCACGTGGACTCTACGTTTGGGTCATTAGGATTTTGAATTTTGGTTTTGTTTCGGATTTCGTGCTTCGAATTTCGTGCTTTTCTTAATTTGAGGGGAATTCGGAGAGACCGATGATGTATGCCGTTATCATGGCCGGCGGCTCGGGGACGCGGTTCTGGCCCATGAGCCGGAAGGCAAAACCCAAGCAGTTCCTAAACATCACGGGCAAGGGCCCCCTGGTGGTGGAGACCTGCGACAGGATGGCGTCTGCGTTCAGGGACGAGCACATGATCGTTGTCCTGGGTCAGGAGCACCTGCCGGAGGCGACAGCCCTCTTCAGGGACAGAAGGGTCCAACTCCTGGCCGAGCCGGTGGGAAGGAATACGGCCGCCTGCATAGGTCTCGGAGCCCTTTATGCCGATCATCTCGGAAGCAAGGACCCTGTGGTGTTTCTTCCTGCCGATCATTATGTGGCGAATCCCGCTGCCCTGCTGGAAAGCGTCGGCCGAGCTGCAGAGATCGCTGCGGCAGGAACGATCGTGACCCTCGGCATTGTTCCCACCCGGCCGGAGACGGGATACGGTTACATCCAGTGGTATGAAGAGCGGCCCGACTTCTGGAAGCAGAAGGCTTACCGAGTGAAGGCTTTTGTGGAGAAACCGAGCCTGGAAAAAGCCAAACGGTATCTCGTCAGGGGAGACTATCTGTGGAACGCCGGGATCTTCGTCGCTACCCCTGCAACCCTTCTGAAGGAGATGGAACGGCATCTTCCCCAGCTTCACGAGGGTCTGATGCGGCTGAAGCCGTCCCTGGGAACCGACAGTTTCGAGAATGTGCTGGAAGGAGTGTATGAGAAACTGGATTCCATCTCCTTTGATTACGGGATCATGGAAAGAACCAGTACGCCCGTCTTCGTGGTTCCATGCGATTGCGGGTGGAGTGACGTGGGCTCCTGGGAGTCGCTCTATGAATTGCGGGAAAAGGAGTGTGACGACAAGCAGAATCTCAAAGACGGGGACTGCCTGATGATCGACTGCAAGGGCAGTTTTGTTTCAAGCCGGGGAGGACGGCTGGTCTCCTGTCTTGGTCTGAAGAATTGCCTTGTGGTCGACACCCCGGACGCTGTGCTGGTG
>JALOPA010000089.1 GCA_025454125.1 Thermodesulfobacteriota bacterium | reverse complement strand
CGAATCGCCATTCGAGGAAAACACGAAGGGGACGTCAAGGCTGGCGGCATACTCCAGACCTTGCTGCATACCGTCGCCGACAGAATGCTGGTTATCCTTTGCCTCGATGAGGGCGATGGGGATGTTGGGCTTGTAGTAGAGAATGTAGTCGGCCCGCTTGGCCTTGCCACGGGTGACCAGCTTGCCCCGGACGATGATCCGTCCCTTGGTAAAGGCGACCTCTTCACGCACCTGGGACTGGAGGTCCCATCCGGCTTGGGTCACGGCCGGAGTGATAAACTTCGTGCAGATGTCGCGTTCGCTCAGGTCTTTTTTGTTCATCTCTTGTGGCCGGGCTTCGGTTTGTCTCCAAAAGCGCAAAACCCCGATTCTCGGAACGAGAACGGGGTTCGATAACCGCCGGTTGCAAGCAGAGGATATTCGTCCGGCGGCGTCAGAGGGAACGTCTGAGATGCAAGACCAATTGCTTCAGCGGTTCCTGCTTGCAACGGCGAGCCTCAATTAAAGTTTGCTATTGATAAGATAGGTAGGGCAGGGCGGTCAATCCTTGCTATTCTCATCCGGTGAGCAGCAGGAAGTTCGCGGCTGGTATGAGAAATCGACCCCCTGGAAACGCTTCTACCTTTTTCGCTCTGAGGGCAATTTGAAAAAGAGGAATGTTCAGCTTATTGGAGAAATAACTCGCCCCTGCGCTTGCGCTCGATTCCGCAGTTTTTGCCTCAAAAAGGGCAAGCGGCGCATTGTCCTTCACCAGGACAAAATCCACCTCTCTCTTTTCTCTGTCCCGAATATAGCAGATCTCGAACTGGCCAATCCCCGACTCCGTAAACCTCGCTGCCATCCGGCACAGAGCCACGGCCATAAGATTTTCGAATCTCCGCCCCGATTCGGAAAGGAAGGACCAGTCCGAAAAATAGAGTTTCTTTTCTTTCTTGATAGCCCGGCTGATGTTTTTGTGCCAGGGACGGAGAGTGAATACCATATAGAGAGCCTCCAACATCTCAAGCCAACTCTTGACCGTATCATACTTCCTGTTGAGGTCGCTGCTGAGTGAAGGGATGCTGAGTGGCGAGCCGACTTTTGTGGGGAGGAGTTCCACCAGAGTTTCGATCCCTTTTAGGTCCGAAACTCTTGAGATGTCGCGAATCTCATCCCTAGTAAGCAGCTTCTTGTATTCGGTCTGCCATCTTCTGTGAAATCTCTCCGACTCTCTGACCAGGGGTTCGGGGAAACCGCCAAATTTCATGAGCAGGGCGAGCCCTTCTTCTAATTCTTTCTTGCTCGCCTCCCGAGCTAAAGAGGCGAGTCTCTTTCCGTCGGCTAGAGGGCGTTCATCATGAAGCATGAACGAGAAATCGTCTACAACCTCAGCAAGGCCTAGGGGGAACATCTGGAAGGAGAAGTAGCGTCCAAGCAGTGAATCACCGGACTTCTGAATGAAGCCCAGGCGCGCCGATCCTGTGACCAACAGACTAATCCTTTCCCCTTGTGCATCGAAAAGGCCCTTTAAGAGATTTCTCCAGCCGCGCTGCTTGTGGATCTCGTCAAAGACAAGCGGAACGCGCCCTCCTTTGAACTTCTCATCGATGACATTGTGAAAATGCAGAGGGTTCCTGGTGTATGCCAGCATGACGGACGGGTCGTCCCAGTTGAAATACGTTTCGTCGGATTCTGCTGACTTGAGCCAGGACCGAGCAAAAGTGGTCTTTCCCACCTGTCGCGGCCCGGTTAGAAAAATCATTTTCCCGGCAGTGAGTTCAGGATCGAAAATGTAGATTCCAACGAGTCGTTCCATGTGACCATTTTCCATATTTCTGGAAAATGGTCAAGACAATTTTCCAGTGATGCGGAAAATATGCACCAAGCCGGCGTGGGTTGAATGATTTCTTGGGGAGCCATCGGGGAAAAGACGTCTCAGCTCCCCGGATTTGATAACTGGCATTCATTGACAGGGGTGCGGAAATCTTTGAATATAGGCAGGACACATCCGGACAGGCGGCATAAACAGCGAGGGAAGGCTTTGTGGCACCCGCGCAACCCAAGACAGCGGGACAAGTCTGATATGCGAAGAGGAAGACCGTTTTGGATTCTGTTTACTTGTGCGCTCGCCGTGCTCGTGGCGTTCGTGCGGAATTCCGCCGGTGAGGGCCAAGTTCAGCCGTCTGCCGCAGCGGAGACAAGTCGGGTGGCCTTTGTGAGCGATACGCAGAGCCCGATGTTTCCGGAGGCCATAAGGCTCTCTCGGAACAACAACAAGCTGGCACGTGCAAAGATCTTTGATTCCATTGTCCAGTGGCAACCTCACTCGGTGTTTCACCTAGGGGACCTCGTTGCCCTTGGCTTCTGGAGTCCATCCTGGGAGGCGATCGATGCTTTCACTGATCGGCTTCGCGCTCTCGGCACAGGCTTTCATCCCGTTATGGGCAACCACGAACTGATGCTATTTTCCAAGAGCGGAGAGGCCAATTTCCAGAAGCGCTTTCCACGCGCCACCAGGACCGGCTATCTCCGTCGGGCAGGCCCTCTTGCGGTTGTGCTCCTGAATTCGAACTTCAAAGTGCTGACTGATGACGAACGCGCAAAACAACTCTCTTGGTATTGGGAGACTCTGGGGGAGCTGGATAACGACAGCACCGTGGGGCTGGTCGTTGTCGCCTGCCACTACTCACCCTACACCAACAGCAAGATCGTGTCGCCGTCCGCTGAAGTCCAGGAATCGTTTGTGCCGCCGTTCCTGGAGTCGGCAAAGGCTCGGATCTTTCTCAGCGGGCATGCGCATGCCGCAGAGCATTTCCGGATCCATGGAAAAGACTTTCTGGTGATCGGGGGAGGGGGTGGTCTTCAACAACCCTTGCTGACAGGTCCTGATGCCCGCTGGCCGGATCTCTTTCCGCAGAAGACGGAGAAGCGGATGTTTCACTATGTGGAAGGCGTCATATCAGGAGCATCGGCAACTTTTACTGTCCGGATGCTGAACGATGACTTCTCGTCTTTTTCCGATGTGCTGACAGTGAGGTTTGATTTTGAGACGGCTCTCGGAGGAATGAACAGCAGGGGTAGGATTCAGCCATAATCACCACGGGAATGGCCTCATCGGAGCAGAAGCTGTTCCATCTGGGCGATGAAACCTAAACCTTGGTCAAGGAAGACTTTTGCCTCTTCGGTCTCAAAAGTGCGAAGCGGCTGGTAATCCCCTTCATGCCTGCTGTCGAAAACCCTATTGTAAAACTTGCCCCTTCTGTATCGACGATTCCGGTTCTGATAAGGTCTTTGTGTAGTGCGGCCTTAACCGCTGTATGCTTTTTGAAGGACCGCCCTTCTTTCAGCAGCACGGCACTCAATGCGTAGAAACACGCATAGTAGATATTTCTCACGGCAATCGAGTTTCTACCTGAAGTGAATTCGCTTTTGGCAGCTTCTATGGATTCCCGTGCCTTCTCCATCCAATACTTGATGATTGTTGTTTTGTGGTCCGTTCCTATAGGGCTCCTGCCACTCATTGGATCGTGACTCCTTCCCTGCTGATTTCCTCATGGATCGGGAGCTCCGTGCATACCCCATGACGCCAATCATTGACGGTGTTCACCACGATGCTGATCATGACATCATGCTTCATTTCAATATCAAACAGAGCGTCAACGATCGCATGCCGTTGTCTCCAGTGGAGTGACTGATTTGTCAACAGCAGCAGGTCGATATCTGAGTCTCTATCGCTATCGCCGCGCGCCTTTGAGCCGAAGAGGATGACCTCTTGCACTGAAAACCTTTCTTTCAGCAATGCCGTGGCATCTTTTATGGCCGCTTTTTCTCTTGTCTTGAGTGTCAGGTTTTCGAGGTTTTTCAATGGGATCACCCCCTCTGCTTTAAGCGTGACACAGGGAGAACTTTTGATTTATGAGCTATTTTATTGAAATCGTTTCCCATTGTCAAATTCACCCTTACCCGCATCCCAGTCTCCTATTGACAGGGGTGCGAAGATTTCTGAGTATAGGCTCAGTGTGGAAGGGGAGCAAAGCGCCAAAGACAACACGAGAGGATGGGAGAGAAGGTGGGGGAGCAAGGAGATCAGGAAGGGAACTCTCGGGATCTTGACGAACTGAGCAGCATCCTGGAGAGAATTAGACAGAACGAGGAGATCGCCAGGAAGTTCTTCGAGATCGAGGTGAGCATCCTTTCGATCCTGGACTTCCAGAGTTTGTTCGAGCGTCTTCTCACCGAAATCAGGGAGAAGTTCGGCATCCCCTGCGTCTGGATCTCCCTGATCGACAGGAGCGAAATTTCCGATCTCATCCAAAACCTGCCCTTTTCCAAAGACCTCAAGGAAAGACTGAACCTCATTGACCGGAAGACCTTCCAGAGGCTCACCGACAACAGGATCACGCCCCTGCTTTTGAACGGAGACCTTCATCCTTTTCATCCTATGCTTCCCAAGGGTCAGCTGAACTTCATCCGGTCCCTTGCGATTTCACCGATCAGCCTGCAAGGGGAGGTGATCGGCAGCCTGAACCAGGCGGATTTCTCACCCTTGCGCTACAGGCCGGGCATGGACACCCAGTTGCTCGAACAGCTTGCGGTGAAGGTGTCTATCTGCCTTTCCAACGTCATCGCCCACGAGCGGCTCAAGTGGATGGCGGTTCGTGATCCTCTCACGGGCCTGCTGAACCGGCGGGTCATGGAGACGGTGCTGAATCGGGAATTCAAGAGAGCGCAGCGCTACAAAAATCCACTGTCCCTTGCCTTTATCGACCTGGATGATTTCAAGGGCATCAATGATCGCCACGGACATGAATGCGGGGACGCGCTGCTCAGGTACGTGGCCGGGCAGTTGGGCGGAATCACTCGCGAGAGCGATGTGGTCGCCCGTTACGGCGGAGACGAGTTCGTGATCATCCTTCCGGGAACGCCTGTCCAGGAGGCGAACAAGCTTCTCCAGCGTCTCCAGCAGCACTTCAGGGACAAACCCATGCGGTACAAAGAGAAGGTCCTGGCGGCTTCCATCACCTTTGGCATTGCCTCCATGGCCGACAGGAACGTGACGGATCCGGGATCCCTATTGAGGGAAGCGGACACCCTGCTCTACAACATCAAGAAGAACAAGAAAGCGACAGGCGCTTGAGGCAAGAAAAAAGTGCGCGAACGATTTGGGGGTAAGATTCATAGCTTCGCAAGAAGTCTCCCAAGTCGTCACTCCCGCGAATGAAGCCTGTCCCCGCGCAGGCGGGGAGTGGGAGTCCAGAACCCCAAGAAAGATTGATGAACTCGTAAGAAGTCGCAAAACCGTCTTTTTCGTCATTCCGGCGAAAGCCGGAATCCAGGTTCTTCGAGCACTTACAGAATATCTAGACCCCGGTTCTTGTCCGCCCTCCGGAGGCGGGTAAACCTCGGGCGGGTTCACCGGGGTGACGACTTCTTACGAAGCCGTCAAGATTGGATTCCCACTTCCGCGGGAATGACAGATCAGGATGGTTTCCGGTCTTGATAAATTCTTCAGTGAAGGTCGATCGAGTCGATTAGAATGAAAGGGAGGGTGAAAAGATGAGCGACAGAATGAAATACCGGATTGTCTATGCGCAAAGTATCGAAAAGGTTCTCGAAGAGCAGGTGAACAAGTTGATAAAGCAGGGCTGGGTTCCTCAGGGCGGAGTATTTGTCGTCGGCAGCCCCACGGGCTGGCACTATTGGCAGGCCATGGTCAAAGAGTAGATCGGCCCCAGATAAGCATCCCGCACGCAGAGTGCCTTGAGCGCTGCAGACATCCAGGTCCTTGTTGCCATCTTCTTTCTTGATGTTTGCTGCGGTTTTGCTTTATTCTAACCATAAAAGCATTGGGCTTGAACGGCCACGGTACCGAGCTGCAAACAGGCTGCCATTGTAGAGGTCGGGCGCAATTGTCCTGCTTCTGACGAAATTGGAGTTTTCCTCACTCGATCAAGTCGGAGGAGTTTTGTCATGGGAGAGTTGGCAAAGGCCCTTCAGGGTCAGATTAAGCAGGTATCAGACGACAAGGTTCTTGTGCCGAAAAAAGTTTGGGATAGTCTTTTAGAGGCCGTGGAGGAGTACGGATTGCTCAAGGCGATGGAAGAAGCAGAGGAGTCCCCTTTGCTGACAAAAGAGGAAGCCCTTCAATATCTGGCAGAGCTAGAAAATGGAAGTGGCTTATAGGAAGCTATTCCTAAGGGATTTGCATAGCCTGCGACACACGGATGCCTATGGTCGAATTAAGGAACTTGTCTTTGAGACCTTGCCAGAATGCAAAGCCCTCTCCGAAGTCGCGGGCCTCAAATCACTTAGACAAAGTAAGAATGCCTTCAGAATCCGGCTTGGTGAATATCGGATTGGGTTGAAAAGGGAAGGGGATCTGATTGAAGTTATGCGAGTTCTTCACCGGAAAGATTTCTATCGGTATTTCCCATGATCTCGGCAGAAAACGGATTCGGGAGCAGATAATGAAAAACCCTCCAAATGGAGGGTTTTTTTTCGTGGTGGGCGGTACAGGGTTTGAATGCGCCAGAGGCGCACAAGCCTGCGAAGGCTTGCTTTATCCGCCTCAGGCGGACTGCGACTTTATCTCCAGTTCATCCAGCCACTTTCTTCCTTGACCAGATTTCAGAAATCTCTCCCTGTCGCGCGCACTTGTGTGATCCGGAAATTCCTCTGTATGGAGAAGGAAAAAATCTCCCAGAACCTGTGATCCCTTTGTCAGTTTCAAATGATGTTCTTGGAGGCGGCGGGACAGGTTATTCGTTATGCCCACATATCGCTTGCCTGCTTTCCCCTTTAATACATACAAGGTGACCACAGTAAGCAATACCGCGACGTGGTTGGTGAAAAGGTGGTGGGCGGTACAGGGTTTGAACCTGCGACTTCCACCGTGTGAGGATGGCACTCTCCCGCTGAGTTAACCGCCCGGAATCAGTAATCAGTCACCAGTGAACAGTGAACAAATTTCATACTACACCAAAAAGAGCTTTGCAAACAAAAAAATCAGGAAGAAAGAATCAGGGGAGGCCGGTCAGTTTCTTCAGAGCCTCCACCTCTTCGGGATCGAGGCGTCGATAGCGGCCGATCTT
>JALOPA010000088.1 GCA_025454125.1 Thermodesulfobacteriota bacterium | reverse complement strand
CCACGCAGCTTCATTCCGGAGATCTGGGGCCCGGGCAGAGCTATGTCGGCTCCTGCGAGGCCGTGCTTCCCCAAGCGCGGCCGGGCCAGTACTACGTGATCGTTCGTGCGAATTATCAGCAGGACGTTTTCGAGGGCGTGAATCAGTACAACAACAGCCGAGCGTCCTCAGGGACCCTTCTTATCGATCTACCGTCGTTCATCCCGGGAGGCGTCTTCACCGGAAGCTTTCAGCAGGCAGGGGATGCGAGATACTTCGAGTTGATCCTTTCAACCAAGCAGGATGTGTCCATCGAGCTTTCCGGGCCTCAGGGGGCGGTGACCGAACTTTACGTGAGACGAGGGGAACTGCCTACGGAGCAAGACTTTCAGTGGCGAAGCGTGATTGCAGGCGCGACGAACCAGTCCCTTTCCCTGAATGACGCGGTTCCGGGCAGTTATTTCGTCATGGTCACCGCGTCGAACCTCGCGACGCCGGGGGATTTCAACCTGTCGGCCCGAACGAGCGAGTTTTCCATTCGCGGGGTCAGGCCTCAAAGGGGCGGTGGCGGCGGAAAGGTGACCGTTACGATCGACGGCGCATTGTTCGACGGTTCCAGCCGGGCCAGGATCATCGATTCCAGTGGCAAGGCGGTAGAGGCTTCCCATGTATACTTCGCCAACTCCGGGGCCATTGCTGCGACCTTTGACCTCACCGGTTCCGCTTTAGGAATGGCCGACGTGCAGGTCGTGACGGGGACGGGAGTGACCACCACCCTTAGCCGGGGGTTCGAAATCGTGGGCTCGGTTCCCGGGACCCTCAGCGCCGCCATCGAAGCCCCGAGTGCGGTTCGCGTGGGCCGCGACTTCAAGGTCTATGTGGACTACCGAAACGTCGGGCTCCAGGACCTTGTGGCTCCTATCCTGAGGCTCCGGGTGCCGGCATCGGTGGCCACTGTGGGCCTGAGCGAGGCCATGGCGGATGCCTCTTCAGATCTGTGGATGGTGGGGGTGAACGCGGACATGCCTGCAGGTATCCTGCCGCCCGGTGCGAGCGGCCGAATCACCATTTTCGGCCGTGCTTCGGCCGGGGGAAGCATCCTTTACTCCCTGGACCTTTCCGTGGTGGACCCCCAAAAGATTGACTGGCCGGCCTTGAAGAGCAGCCTCCGACCGCCGGGCCTGTCCGAAGCAGAGTGGAACCTCGTTTTTGCAGAGATTCAGGCCGTCGTGGGAGAAGATTGGGAAGACTACGGGAGAGTCATCTCAGAGGCGGCAAACCTTCTGACTCCCCTTCGGGGCGCCCCAAGTTCTTTGGTCGAAATCTTTCAGCTGATTGTCGATCAAGCTCAGGCAACGCTGAGGCCATCGGTTTCCGGTTTCGCCTTTCTCGTGGACGGGAACCATCCCCTTCCGAACGCGCGACTCACGCTCTGGGATGCAGGGACGGACACGCTGGTGAACACGGTCACGCTCAGCGACGGCCGTTATCTTTTCCCGGATGTCTCCCCTGGCACGTACAGCCTTGCCGTGGAAGGCTATTCCATGGGCCAGCCGGTCTCGGTCACTGTGGGCACAGGGGATGTGGTGGTCCCAAACATCATCGCCTCGGAGCGGCCGTATGCGATTGCGGGAAGGGTTTTCACCCTGCCTGACGGCATGCCTGCGGCAGAACAGCTTGTGGCCGCGGTGGAGTCCAGCGGCGTTGCGTACACCACGGTGACAGGGGAGGATGGTTCCTATCGAATCGAGGGGCTGCCTGCCGGCGCTTTTACGGTAATGAGCTCGGACGAATTCCTGGGACGGGCCCAAGTTTCCGGTATCCTTCTTGAGCCGGGCAAGGAGATCCAAACCGTCAACCTGGCTCTGTCAGCCGGGGCATCCATTTCAGGAACCCTCACGGGCTATACGGGCGCTTTCCCGGCAGGAAGCAGCGTTTACGCTTTGGATCAAACCGGACGGGTCAGGGGGTCGAGCGACGTGACTCCAGCGGGCGCTTATACTATCAAGGGATTGGCGGAAGGGGTTTATGAGGTCTTCACGAATGTGCCTGGAACGGTCCGGCAAGGAGCACAGGGTGTGGCGGTCGCAGCCTTTTCCTTTGTCACTGGCATTGACCTGGCTCTAACAGGAGCCGGATCTGTGGAGGGAACCTTGTCGGTTGCGGGTGGAGGCACGCTCCCCTATCAGTTCATCACGGTAATGGCCGGGGACACGTTCTCCAAGGCCGGCATGAGTGACGGCCAAGGGCATTTCAATATTCCGGGCCTTGCTCCGGGAACCTACTCTGTGCGCGCCAGCGTGATCGGCTATCTCCCGGCTGAGGCTGCGGTCATGTTTGCGGCAGGCGGGACGGCCACGGTGGACCTCGTGGTTTCTCCGGCAGCAGTTATACGAGGGACCGTTGTGGACGGCGAAGACAACCCCGTGATCGGGGCCGCGGTGACCATCAGAGGGACGGATGGCAAAGAGGCCTGGACGGTGACCAAGGATGCGGGATCTTACGAAATCGGGGACCTCCTTCCTGGCACGTACGGTGTGTACGTTGGGAATCCGGACAGCGGGGCACTGACCGCGGAGAGGACGGTTGTTGCGGAGAGCGGCACGCCGGCTCAGGCGGATTTCACCGTCCCAAGCGCTGGAAGGGTCACGGGTGTGGTGTTTGATGCCGACGGAACAACGCCGATTGCCGGGGCTACGGTCCAGCTTTTCAAAGACGGCCTTCCGGTGGGAAGCACGGCGACGGGTGAAAACGGGGTTTATGAAATGCAGCTGCTGACCCAAGGAACCTTTTCAGTGGCTGTATTGGCATCGGGAAAGAGCTTTGCTCTTGCCACGGACCTCCTTGCGGAAGAAGGGTCGGGGACGGTGGTTGTGGATTTCACGGCAGGAGCCCGGTCCAAGACAGGCCAAATCCTGTTTGAACAGACAGGCAAGCCGGTTTCGGCCGCGAGCGTCTTTGTGTACCAGCAAATTGTCCCAGGCGCGTATGAACTTGTTTCTGAGACCGTGAGTGACACGCAAGGGAACTTTTTGGTCATCGGCCTTGCACCAGGCCGTTACCTGGCGGCGGCGGAAAAAGCCGGGTGGGCTTTTGCTGAAATGGAGTTCGACGTGGAGCAGCAGGTTCTTCGCAGCCCTATGGACTACAATCCGGGCGACTCGGTCACCCTCAGCGTGGGGCCCAGCGCCTCCATAACCGGGCAAATTCTCAACGAGTCCGGCCAACCGCTTGGAGGGGCAGAGGTGAAGATCAGCTATGCCGATGGCGATCGGATCCTTGCCTCAGGCAGTGCGGATGAGTCCGGCCACTACACCATCAATGGTCTTCCCGGTGGAAGCTACGATGTCTTCACCAGCGCGCCCGGACACACGTACAGCAAAACGCCGGTGATCACGGCGCCCGGAGGATCGGCGAACCTGGACAGCGCACTGCTTCTTTCCAAAGCAGGGGTGGCGGGGCATGTCATGGTGGCCGGCCGGCCGGTTCCCTATGCCGCCATCGTGGCCAGGGACAGCAGGAACCGGCCGATGGAAGCCCGCGTGACAGGAAAGGACGGCACCTTTGAGCTGAACCAGCTGATTCCGGGGAACTACGGCATGGTCATCACCAGCGAGGGAAACAGTCCGACCACAAACAGCGTCGACATTCCTCCGGATGTGATCATCAGCCATCAGGAGGAGGTGATCAAGGCGGCCAATGACCCGAACAGCCCCATGAACCAGTTCTTGAGGGAATTCGACAAGAATATCGAGTGGCTCAGAAACCTGGGGCCTAGGGGCATTGAGTGGGTCTACGCAACCGCGTACAAAGTGGAGAAGGACAAACGGCATCCATCCATCGTGCCCGATGCTGCTTTGGACTACTGCAAACCGCACCGCGCCTATGCATTGAGAATGACCCAGTGGGCTGACGAGCAGTTCAAGCTCTGGCAAGAAGCCCAGATGAACAGCATGTCCACTGTGGCCAATGCGGAACGGGCTGCCCAGTGGCTCATTCTCGGGAAAGAAGTGGCTTTGCTCTTCATCCCTGTCGCGGAGAAACTTGTTAAGCTCGACAAGACCTTGAAGACGATGAAGCGGCTTCAAAATGTTCAGCGCTGGTACAGCTTTCGGGAGAAGTACAAGAACATCAGTGACTGGGCTCAATACCTGAACAATCTCAACAATTTCGTAAAAGGGCTCTCGGCGCTCTACGACAAAATGGCTCGCCCTGTTCCGACAGACCCGGAGCAAAGAAGAGACCAGGCGGATGGATTTGTCGCTGACATGAACGACCTTGCCGGCCTGGCCAACGGCCATGCGACACAGTGGGCTGAAGCCTCAACAAAATTGAAGGAGTTTGAAGCGGAACTGAAACTGGCGGGCCAGGCCACGAGCGAAGTGCTCTTTGTCCTGGGAGAGCTTTCAGGGATCCTCTCCGTGGCCATGCAGGCGGAAACCGCCTACAAAGAGTGGTTCGAGATCGGGAAAAACATAGCCGAATCCAACAAGAGCTATGAGGATCGGCGCAAGGAATACCTGGGCGCGGTCAACAACGCGTACAATGCCATTATCATGCTTCAGCTGTGCAACAAGGGGTTGAGGATTCCTCCGCCCAAACCGCCAAGGTCCTCATCCATTGCAACAAGTTCATCGGACAGCTTGCAGGCCCTGGATCCTAACGAGAAAACCGGGCCTGCAGGATGGGGCCCTCAAGGTTTCATTCAGGCAGGGACCATGACCTATCACATCGATTTTGAAAACGATCCGAAGTTTGCCACAGCGCCTGCCCAGGAAGTCTTTGTCACGGATGTACTCGATGAAGATCTGGACCTCAACACCCTCACATTCCTGAGCTTTGGGTTCTCGAACCGGGTTTTTCAAGTCCCCGCAGGGCTCGCCCGGTATCGAACCACCGTGGACCTTCGTCCGGCGCGTAGCCTTGTCGTCGATGTCTCTTTGACACTGGACCCGCAGACCCGCCAGGTCTCTGCGACCTTCCGCTCTCTTGATCCGCAGACAGGGCGGCTGACCGAAGACCCTCATGCAGGGTTTCTGCCGGTGAACCAAGAGCAGCACGAGGGCGAGGGCTTTGTGGAGTTCTCCATTCGGACCCGCAAGGATCTCGCGAACGGTGCCGAGATAAGGAACCAGGCAGAGATCGTCTTCGACGTGAACCAGCCTATTCTCACGAACGAAGTCATGCACACCCTGGACAGCGGCAGCCCCGTCAGCAGGGTGGGCGCCCTGCCCTCCGCCGTACCTTCAAGAAGGATTTCGCTGGATCTTTCGGGAAGTGACCCGGGCGGCTCAAGCGTGCAGTACTTCGACATCTACGTGTCGGACAACGGGGGCCCCTTTACCTACTGGATGACCACGAACGATTTGTCGGTGGAGTTCATCGGTGAATGCGGGCACCGTTATGCTTTTTACAGCGTGGCAGTGGACTCTGTGGGGAATGCGGAAGCACACCCGACCGTGGCCGATGTCACGACGGAAGTGCTCGCCGTCAAAGGGGACACGGATGGGGGCGGTGCTGTGGATCTGGCGGACGTGATCCTGACCCTGCAGATGATGAACAAAGCGATCCAAGCAGACTTGGACGTGAATATCTGCGCGGATGTGAACAGCGACGGCAAGATCGGCGTGGAGGAAGCGATCTTCATCCTTCAGAAGCTGGGCGGGAATAGATAAATGAAGGCGGAACGGGCGAGAGATCCCCATTTCCAGACCAATTATTTTCAGGTAGACTACCGGGAATCGTTTCGTTGAAGGCCTCCTGTGTGGTTGAGCCGGAGGCCGATAATTTTTTGAGGAGGAAGGATTTCATGAGCGGAACCGAAAAAGATGTGAGAGACAAGATTCAGAACTGGTTGATGTCCGAGGGATGGAACATTGCGGAGCAGGCCCATCCTGAGCTGGCGTGGCTGATCCGGGCGGAAGATGCAGGGGGACGCAGGATTTTGATCGGTCAGAACAAGGCGAGGACGGACCTGATCCACCTCGAAGCGCGTGTGAACGTGGCGGAGGAGCATCGCAGCAAGTTTGAAAGCTTGCCGGCCGAGAAGCGGCGGGAGATCCTGTGGAAACTCCGCTTCCGTCTCCTGATGATGAACGTGGATTTCGCCGGTGTGGCCGAGCCCATGCAGGCCGTGCTTCTCACGCAGAGGATTTACCTGGATGGTCTGACGAAGGACAACTTCACTCAGAGGTTCCTGACGGTTCGCAACGCGGTGATCGCGGTGATCTGGTCCATCATGCAGGACCTCGAAGGCGTGGAGCCGCCTGCCGAGTCCGCTCAACCCAAGACCCACTGAGCCCGAGGCTCTACTCGGAAGGTGCCACGGACAAGCTCGCCTCATCAACGGCGGGCTTGTCCGCGCGCCTGCACTGAGCCTAGTCGAAGGGTCCTTTCCTTTGACATTCTTCTCTTGAAGTTTTCAGTTCGATCAAACCGACTGCCCCGACGGGGATGAGGTGGTTTGGGGCGGGGAGCCGATCTCACAATAGCGCTTTTGGGCCTCGAATTACTTGAAATCAGGGAACGTTCCGGTGTCGATATCGTTGACAGGCTCGACGAGGATGGTATAAAATATAGGCTCTTCGATGGCGATAGAAAACAGGCCGGTGCGTTGAAAGTGCGTAAACCTTTTCCACTAAATGGAGGGTGCCGTACCATATAAGCGGGGATTTCATACACACCCAAAAAGGCCTGCCCTTTTTGTTTCTAACTGTCCGAAACTAGGGCCAAACTAAAATTATCTTTCTCTGGGTATTGAGCACGATTCTTGCTGTATTTATTGGCTTGAAGCAGGCAATTTGCTTTCGCTGAGGGCCCCAATGTTACAGAGGCGTAAATTCAGTTCCATCATAAAGGAGGAAATATGGCAGATCAACCGACAAAAGGACGTGGAGCAGCACAGGCGGCAGCAGGACAACAGGCGGCGGCAGCGCCGGGGCAGGCCAGGATCGTCTGGGACGACACCAACATGAGGAGCGTTTATGCGAACGTGGCCAACGTAGCCGGCACAAGGGAAGAGATCGTGCTTCTTTTCGGAATGAACCAAGCGTGGCACGCGGGCCAGAAGGACATCAAGATTCAGCTCATGGACCGGATCGTCATGAGCCCCTTTGCGGCCAAACGGCTTTCCATGCTGCTCAACCAGGTCCTCCAGGATTACG
>JALOPA010000756.1 GCA_025454125.1 Thermodesulfobacteriota bacterium | reverse complement strand
TCGCCTTCCAAAAGGGATTCCCAGTTTTCTCATCCTGTGCCTGAGTGTACCGGGATTGATGTTGAGCAGATCCGCGGCACCGCCCTTTCCCTCCACCCGGCCGCCGGTTCTTTCAAGAACCCGCCGGATCTGTCTGGCTTGCACCTCGTTCAGGGTGAGGTCCTGGTCCTCGTTTCCCGCGTCCTTGCCCGCTGCGATCGGGAAAGGAGCGAGGATCCGGTCAAAGCGAATGGGACGGCCCCCTGAAAGAATGATGCCTCTTTCAATGGCATTCTCCAGTTCCCTCACGTTCCCGGGCCAGTCATAGGCCATCAGCTCGTCAAGGGCCCCTTCCGCGAGGGCTGGGGCTTCAGGCATCACCATTTCTGCGGCTTTCTTCTTGATCAGATGATGCACCAGAGCCGGGATGTCGCCTTTCCTCTCCCTGAGGGGCGGTACCGTTATGGGAAAGACCTTGAGCCGAAAGTAGAGATCCTCCCTGAAAAGCCTCTGAGTCACGAGATCCTCCAGGTGCCGGTTGGAGGCGGAGATGACCCGAACGTCCACAGGGATGGACCGATTGCCTCCAACACGCTCAATCTCTTTTTCCTGAAGGACCCTCAGGAGTCTCACCTGGGCCTGGGGCGGCAATTCGCTCACTTCATCCAAGAAGAGAGACCCACCGTCCGCCCTTTCGAATCGGCCGCGCTTTTGAGAGAGCGCTCCCGTGAACGCTCCTTTTTCATGCCCGAAGAGTTCGCTGTCAATCAAGGTTTCCGGAATCGCCCCGCAATTGACCTTGATCAGGGGCCCTTCGCTTCTGGGAGAAAGGCTGTGGACCGCATTGGCGATGACCTCCTTGCCGGTGCCTGTCTCTCCCAGCAGGAGAACGGGGCTCAGCAACGGGGCCACACTGCGCACCTTTTCCATGACCTCCCTGAGCCCGAAGTCGGCACCCACCACATCGACTCCGATGCTCCTGCGCAGTTCGCTTTGAAGATAGTTTTTATCGTCCGCCAGCAAATCTTTCGGGCGCAAAGCTCTCTGTATCGCTCGCTATTGGAGAGGGCAACGGCTGCCGGTTCGTTGATAAAGCCCCACAGCCGCAGGTGCTCCTCGCTGTACCTCCCTGTGCCGGAAGCCCTTAGCGTCAGGGCTCCCATGTACCGGCCCTCGATGAGCAGCCGGCTGACGATAACGGAAGAAGGTTCCCATTGCCGCTGTCGAGCGATCAACCCCAGGATGGGATCTTGAAAAACGTCGTTCGCGATTCGGACACGAGGGAATTTGACGGCGTTCTCGATCTCCTGGCGAAGGTCTTTGGGCAGATGGGTGTCATCCGAGTGAATCGCTCCGCCGACGGCGCTCGCTGTAGCCACGACGCGGACAGTCCCCAACACCCTGTCGTAAATCGTCAGAATCAGCTGGTCCGCCGGCATCACTTCCTTCACATAGGCCAGGCAGTTCCACAAGGCTTTCTCGATTTCAAGGCTTCCGCAGATTCTCAGAGTCACTTCCTTGAAAAAAACGCTTTCATCCATGGTTTTGCTCCAACCTAGGCTTCAGATTTTCTTACATATATAACAGTTAGAAAATAATTCTGTCAAATGCGACAGTCGACTCTGTTATATACGTCAGTTTTTGCAGATTCCATTTATAAGATTTTGAAATTGCAATGTTTTTTTTCGGCAACCTTTTTGCTTTGCAGAAAAGCATGCAGTGCATTGAGGTCATAAGACTGCGCACCAGACCGGAGAAGAGGCAGGAGATTATAGGGTGGCTCCTTGAAAATGCTCCTGTCTTTCGGAAGGTTCCTTTTCTCAGAGAAGCGATCATCTGCAACGGCCTGTCCGCCTCCTCGGACCTAGGCCTGGTCTTAGAGTGGGAGGATTTCCCTGTTCATGCCCACGGAAGCGATGCAGCGGCGTCCATCACCGAAGGCTTGAGGCCCTTTGGACTTGTGGACTACACCATTTGGTCGGTCGCAGGAAGCGTTCATCCGGACCCTGGGTAAAAAAGGCAAGGAGACTTCCAAGCAAAATGAATCTTATCCGAGCAATCTGAAAGACACCCATCTGATCATTCTGAGTCGACAACCATAGAAAGGAGAAAAACATGAACACTGCTGACAAAGGCAAATCGGAAATGACCCGAAGAGGCTTCCTTAAGGCAGGCGTGGTCGTATCTGCCGCAAGCGGCCTTGCGCTCAATCTCACCGCCGGGAGTGCAGAGGCGGCGGTTCGCAAGCTGCCCACCAAGTGGGACGAGGAAGTGGACGTCTTGATCGTGGGTACAGGCTTCGCCGGACTGGCTGCGGGCGCAGAAGCGGGAGCTCGCGGAAACAAAGTGATCATTCTGGACAAGATGCCCACTTACGGCGGCAACTCCATCATCAACGGCGGCGAGTACGCGACGTGGGATGAAAAGCTCCAGCTCCGGCAAAAGCTCAATCTGGGAGACGACAGCGTGGCGCTTCACACGGCAGACACCCTGAAGGGGGGCGACTACTACAATGTTCCTGCGCTGGTCAAGACCATGGTGGAAGGCGCACCCGCCGCGCTCAATTGGATGATCGATGAGGGCGGGCTGCAGTTGAGACCCATCACAAACCGCGCCGGTGGGCATTCGGCCTACAGAACCAAGACCTGTGTCGACGGCGTAGGTCGCGGATACACCGAAGCGATCAAGAAGATCGCGGAACGCAATGGAGTCAAGATCCGCTTGGGAACAAAGGTGACAGGGATCTGGCGGAAGGATGCGGAGGGTCCTGTGCTCGGTCTGGAGGTGGAGACCCGGAAAGGCAAGCAGAACATCAAGGCCACAAAGGCCGTGGTCCTTGCGGCGGGCGGCTTCGGCTATGATATCAGAATGCGCCAGGACTTCAACCCCAACGTGACTCCTGATATCAACTGCACGAATCACAAAGGTGCCACAGGAGAGATGATCCGCTACGCCCAGGCCATCGGAGCCGATTCGCTTCAGCTGGCCTTCATACAGCTCTATCCCTTTGCAGAGCCTGAGACGGGGATCCTGGATATGCCTGCCGTGTACCCCTTCCGGGGACCGGGGTTCGGTATGGTCTATGTCACGAAAG
>JALOPA010000087.1 GCA_025454125.1 Thermodesulfobacteriota bacterium | reverse complement strand
GGCGGCGGGCTCAGGGCCGGTTCGTCCGGCGAGGTTTTGATCTCCACGAAGAGCCGAGTGGAGGCGCTGCACGATTTCTTGAAGAGCTGAATGACCTCCTTGAAGCTGGGGATCCTCTCTCCGTCCACCGGAGTTTGCTCCGGATAGCGGCCCGCATAAGAAGTTTTGGACTGCAGGCGGCCGACATCGTAAGTCTTGAGCTGGGCCAGTGTGAGATCCTTCACGGCAGGCGGCGATGCGGAGGGAATCCAGGTCCCGTCTGCTGTGCGGGCAATCTCAGGTTTCAGCCTGAAATCATGGTGCACGACCAGCTCCCCGTCGGCTGAAACAAGGACGTCAAGCTCGATCCCGTCAATGCCGAGTTCGCAGGCTCTGGCAAAGGCGGCCAGCGTATTCTCCGGTGCGAGCCCGGCCGCTCCCCGGTGGCCGATGATCAAGGGTTTCATGTCCGCTCCTTTCGCAGCAGGCGTCTGGGATAGAGAAGAGGCAGAAACCGCCAGACTCAGACACAAGCCTGCCAAAGCCATTTTCCAGTTCATTCAAAACCCCTCCGGAAATCCTGAGGCGATCTGCGAGCCGCCGGGGCTAGCAATCAGGTTGTTGCGACAAAGCGAGCCGGTGTCAGCGTCCGAACAATTTTGACTCCACGGCGGAGTTGCTCCCTGTCCAGCGTCACTAGCTCGGCTGCAAAGAGCGATGCTGTCGCCAAGAACACCGCATCTGCACCTCGCAGCTTGTGCTGTGCCCCGAAGGCCGCGGCCTGTCTCGCGAGCCCCTCATCCAAGGTGACCAGGACCGTATTGGGCAATTGGCTGATGGCCAGGCCATACTGCTGTGCAAGGTCTTCATCACTACCGGTGCGGCTGAGTGCAGCAGCCGTCTCGACCAAGACGAGGGTCGGCAGGAATAACCGTGGCCGTGAACGGCGCACCCATCCAAGAAAGTCTATGCTGTCTTGGTACCCTGGTTCGGATGGTCGCGTTGCGCTGACGAAGACGCTTGAATCTATGGTGATCAGTCGCATATTAGCGCCTCATCCGATCAAGTTCTTCAACGGCGGACACCCCCTTGCGCCCCCGGGTCTTTCGGGCCAGCTGATCTGCAAGGGCTTGCCACGCCTCCCAGGCGCTATCCGCCGGGGAAGGGGAAAGCAGCCGGTTCCCGGCATCTACCGGCACGATCAGGGCCTCAACTTCGCCGCGCTTCGTTACCGCATAGCTGGTCCGGCGATCTTTCACCTCTTCAATAATGGCTGAGGCGCGTGCCTTAAGTTCACGGATGCCGATTGTCGGTCTGCCCTTTGCCTCCTTGGCTCGGCGGTTTCTCTTGGTTCGGGTCGCGACTTTGGCGCGCATTGTAGTCACCTGTATTGCACTTTGTGCCTACATGCTAGACGGTTTGACCGAGCTTGTCAAGTCCGAGAGTTGCGGGTGAACAGACGGTCTTGTTTCTAGCCTGGGGCTTCGATCGGGTTGATCCAGGAATTCGATTCCGTGGACCGTGAGCGTGACGGCCATGAAATCCTGCTCCACCTTGCCCTTCAGAAGGTAGGGTCGCATCTCGTTGAGCATGTAGCAGAAACGGTTGTACACTTTCGGAAACAGGACCGTCTCGTAGATGCCGGTGGTGTCCTCGAAGGAGACGAACTTCATGGGATCGCCGTCCTTTGTTTGAACCGTCTTGCCTGTGACCAGCCACCCGATTGTGGTGACCTGTTCACCCACGTGGAGATGAAGGTTACATGAGGTCACGCAATGCAATCCTCATTAAGACATGAAAGGCAAGAATGTCCCTTTGGCTCCCTTGGCCGCACTCGACTGCTGGCCAAGCTCCAATGACTTCGGCGTGCGGCGGTCCTCTGCTTCCACAACCGCAGGTGTTCCAAGATGCGCCGGATGACTGGCAGAGGCTGTGATTCCTCGACGATGATATGCTTTTCGGTCAGCAGGATGGCGATGTTCGAGGCGGTGGAGGTCGCGCCGTCGCGGGCATACTGTCCCTCGGGCGTCACGAATACGGCATCCATCTCCGCTCGGGTCTTTATCAACACCTCGGCCAGGCCGTTGAAGGTCTGATCGAGCGTAGTGCACAGGTTGATATGGTATTTGACCAGCCCCGGCCGCTTCTTGACCTTGGGCGTGAGATCGGTCAGCCGCCAGGTCTTGAAGGCTTCGAAGTCCATGCCCTGCGGGCGCTTGATGATGCCGAAGGCTTTGTCTCGCCTTTTTCTTCCTCAAACCCTTCTTTCACAGACATCATGGTGCCCGCAGTTTCGTAGGGCAATCATCCCTGGCTCAGGGCCATACTCGAAGGTAATACGCAGATCTTTGGTTACATAGGCGATGAAAACGGAATCGCCTCCTTCGGCGTACTTCGATTTCACGTTTTTGGCTTTATGAACGTTGAGAGAGGGGTGCCGGGGGTTGGATGCCAGAAGGCTCCCAGCTTTGTCAACAAGCTTACGCTCTTTCAGACCAAGACTCGTGTAGTTCTCCAGAAAAACAACTTCAAAATAAAGCCTAAAGGGAGGGGCTTTAGCAGGCATGGTATCCTATCTTCTAAGGGCCTTAAGAGCGTCGGCCGGAGAGGGAGCGGAAATACCCCGACGCTTGTCTTTGTTGATGGTCTCTTCAATCTTAACCCAATCCTGAGAAAGTTCTTCAACAGGCAAATCAGACATGTCCGGATATTTCCTGACGGTGCGAACCGGATAAAGGATGATGGCATCTCCCTCAACAACGTATTCAAAGAGGGGCTCTGAGCGAAAGTGGGGAGGCAAGGTGACTCTTCCTCGGTTGTCGGTTTTGAGGATATTTATCTCGCGCATAGGTTTCCTCCCAAATCTCAAGCGTTGCAAAGAAACAGTATACCTATTCTACCAATTTGTCAATAGTGGGTGGAGTTGCAAATGCTCAATTGGGATAACGTCGCCGAACTAAACATAAAGGATTAAAGGATTGGGTCAGACCAAGGCAAGTGGTTGTGCAGGAGCATGCTGAGGACGTTGTGCTGAAGGAGCTTTTCAAGGGTGTCCGCGTCCCATGGCGGAGCGACCCTGAACGCGCCGCTATCGAAGAAACTGCCGTCGGTACAAAGAACGTGGCAATGGGGGTTGAAGTTGAGGTAGTCGCCAAAGGTCTGGATGGCTATGATTGCGCCGGGTGTTGCGTCCGCATCAGGGATTGATTTCCCGGAGGAGATGTGTCCAGGAACTCGATCCAGTGGACCGTGAGGGTGACGGCGGCGAAATCCTGCTCCACCTTCCCCTTCAGCAGGTAAGGTCGCATGTCGTTCAGCATGTGGCAGAACCGGTCATAGACCTTGGGGAAGAAGACCGTCTCGTAGATGCCTGTGGTGTCCTCAAAGGAGACGAACTTCATGGGATCGCCGTCCTTTGTTTGAACCGTCTTGCCGGTGACCAGCCACCCGATGGTGGTGACCTGCTCACCCACGTGGCGATGAAGATCGCATGCGTGCACGTAGTGCAATTCCTTTAAGACATGTGTGTAACGGTCCAGGGGATGGATGGAAAGGTAGAAGCCGAGGGTGTCAAGTTCGTGCTTGAGCATGAGTGACTTGGAGTAGGGGAGGGGAGAGACGATAGAAAGAGGAGGAGAAATCCCCCGGAGGGATTTGAAGAGGTCGAGGGAGGAATGCGACGCCGGCGTGTCGAAGAAGCGAAGAGCCTTCCACAGAAGGGCAGGCCGGGTTTCCCCATGAGCGATCGAATCAAAGCAGCCCGCCTTGATGAGAACACGCACATCCTGGAGATGAACGTGGCCGGATGTGCGAAGGAGAAACTGATCAAGGCTGGTAAAGGGCCCGTGTTTCGTTCGTTCGCGAAAAATGAACTCGATTCCCTCCTTTGAAAGCTCCTTGATCTGCATGAGGCCCACCCGGATTTCTTCCTCCTTCCCCGTGTACTTGATCTCGCTTTCGTTGATGTCCGGGGGCAGGACCCTGAGTCCCATGCGCCGCGCTTCCGAAAGGTAGCCGAAGGTGGAGTAGTAGCCTCCGCCGTTGGAGATGACCGCAGCCATGAACTCGGCAGGATAGTGGGCCCTGAGATAAGCGGACTTATAGGCCACCAGCGTGTAGCTGGCCGAGTGGGGCTTGCAGAAGCTGTAGCCTTCAAAGCCCATCATCATCTGCCACACCACCTCGAGTTTTTCCTGGGTCACCCCCCGCTCCCCCGCTCCCTTTACAAATCGGGAATAGAAGTCGCGGAGCTTTTTCTCCCTGTGCTTTTTGCTCACCACCTTGCGGAGGGAGTCTGCCTCTGCCGCGTCAAACCCGGCCATGGCCATGGCCGACTGGCTGAGCTGCTCCTGAAAGACCATGACCCCAAGGGTTTCTTCCAGCACCGGGCGCAAAAGAGGGTGAGGCGGTTCCCACGGTTCGCCGTGGAGCCGGGCGACCCACTCCCTGATGCTCTGGTTCGATGCCGGCCGGATGATGGACGTGACGATCACGTTGAGAAGGAAGTGGTCGAGACAGGAGTACTCCTCCAAGGCAAAGCCCGAGCTCACCTTCTTGAGCGTTTGCCTTGTGGCTGGGCTTTCAAAGTAAAAGACGCCGAAGGTGTTTCCGTCATAAAAAATCTTCAGCGTCTCCGGGTCATCCGTAGGGTCCCAGCTCGCATAGTCGATTTTTCGGCCGTCATTCTTCTCCACCAGGGCAAGGGCATCTCGGATGACCGCCAGGCTCCGGTTCCCAAGGAGATCAATTTTGACAAGCCCTGCCTCTTCCACTGCGTCCTTTTCCCACTGAAGCACCTGGAGCCCGCTTGCGGAAATCTCCACCGGGCAGTAGCGGCGGATTTCGTCAGGCACGATGACCATGCCTCCGCAGTGGACCGAGAGGTGGTTGAGATGGTCTTCCAGTTGAACGGCAGCGTTCAGAATCTCGTCCCAGGGTTTCTTGAACTCGACCTCTCTCATCTTAGGGTGGTTCGCAAGCTCCTTCCAGACGCGCTTCAGGTGCCAGCCATAGCCGATTTTGCCGGTCACCCGGCTGATCTCCGCATCAGTGAGGCCGAAGACCTTGGCCACCTCCCGGAGGCTGGACCGGGCGCCGTAGGTGTTGTGATTGGCGACCATGGCAGCCCTCCGGTTCCCATACCGCGCAAAGACATAGTCCACGATCTGCTCCCGCTCGTCCCATGCGAAGTCCACGTCAATGTCCGGAGGATCGAGGCGGCCGGGGTTCAGGAACCGCTCGAAGAAGAGGCGGTGCCTGATGGGATCCACATGGGTGATCCCGAGAGCATAGGAGACGATGGAGGCTGCCGCACTTCCTCTGCCGCAGGACCGGCCCGCCTTCCGGGTGATATCCGCCACGACCAGGAAGTAGTGGGCGAAGTTTTTCTCCCGGATGATGTTCATCTCGTGCTCGATGCGGTCCAGCACTTCTCTGGTGAGTTCGCCGTAGCGCCACCTGCACCCTTCGAGGGTGGCCTGGTACAGGGTGTCATACGCTTCCTTGTCGGTCATCTCGTTGAAACAGGGAAAGATGATACGACTGAAATCCCAGTCCGTGAGACATTGTTCGGAAACTTGGATAGCGTTGCGGATCGCTCCGGGAGCATGAGGGAACTGATCGATCATGGACCCGGGCGAGTTCAGGAAATTGTGCTCCCGGCAGGTGTCTCCGTACTTGAGGCGGGAGAGCTTGGTGTTGAGGGCCACGGCGCGAAGAACCCGGTGAAGCGCAAATTGTTCTTTGTGGAGGAGATAAACCCGGTTGGTCGCAAGGGGCGGGATCTCGCTCCGCCGCGAGAAAGCGTAGCAGGAGGCCATGTTGTAGCCCGGCGACATTTCCGCGAAGAGATCTTCCGCGCTGTCTTTCCTGAGGGCCTTGAGCAGCGTGAAGTCATCGGAGAGAATGATGAGGCCGTGACGCATCTCCTTCAGAGCCTTGATGAGGTCAAAGTCCTGTTGACACTGCCTGGCCGAGATGATGCGGCAGAGGTTGGCGTATCCGTCGTGGGCTCGGACAAGAAGCACGGCCCGGTGGTTATCCGTGACGATCTCGCTTCCCACAATGGGCTGAAGCCCTTGTTCCTTGGCTTCTTCGACGAAGTAAATCAGGCCGTAGAGACCGTTGGTGTCGGTGAGGGCAAGCCGCTCCATGCCCTGCTCAGCGGCGGACCGGCAGAGCTCTTCAAGGGTGGCCATGCCCCATCCCGGGGAGTAGTGGGAGTGGACATTGAGATGAACGAACTGCATTTTTCACCACAGAGACACAGAGGACACAGAGAAGAGTTTTTGTTTGTCGGGAGATACCGACAAACAAAAAGTTTCTGTCCTAAACCCTTTGCAAGGAATGACGAGCGGCATAAGCAGTTGCGATGATTCATGACGAATTTGCCAGAGGGTCTATTTTCGCCTGTCCCGCTTTCTCAAGCGGGACAGGCGAAAAAAAGAGGCTCCCTCTGTGTCCTCTGCGCCTCTGTGGTGAGACCCTGTTGTTCTGCCGTACTGGATCAGGGTCTCACCGTATTTTTCCCGGATGCGGTCCAGCGCGCTGATGACCTGGGCTTTTTTCTTCTCCGCATGAGGGGCGAAAGCGAAAAGAGAGAGCTGTGCGCTGGGCGCTGAAAAATCCTTGAACCATATTTTCATGAACCTCACTCGGACACGGCGCTGACACGCCTTTAGGAACGCCGCTTCAAGAGGCGCATACAGATCAAAGTCCCAGAAACTGGGCTTGGGAACCTGCACATGGCGAGCGACCTCCTCCTGATCCGCATACCGGAAGGTGATTCCCGCTTTTCGAGGGAGCAGGCTCCGGCTTCGAAGTTGGTAGGAACACTTTTCAACCAGCCCGTAAAGAACCCCGAGCAGTTTCCCGTCATCGTTCTCATCCTGGGGAAGGGTCACTTCTTCAGCGACCGTGGGCTCTGTGGAAGGAGGAAAGACGGGTGTGGGATCGATGCCGAGAGCCCGCTGGCGAATCACGTAGGCCTGCTGGCCGAAAACAAGTTTCAGGCTGCCCATGTCGAGGGTCACAATCTGGCGCACCAGAGTGATGTTCAGTTCTTCAAGAAGAATTCTTCTTCGCACAGGGCCGATGCCGGGAAGGACGTTCACTTTGAGCGGAGCCATGAAAGAGGGCTCGCAGCCGCGGTCCACGTCCAGAATGCCTTCTTGCCGGATGACACGAGAGGCAATGCTGGAGACCATTTTGTTGC
>JALOPA010000086.1 GCA_025454125.1 Thermodesulfobacteriota bacterium | reverse complement strand
GACGCACACTCAAAGGCGAACATGAAATCCCTTGACAACAAAAAGGGGGAGTGGTAGCGATTGGACAGGTGGTCAGACCACTCGTCCAATCGTGTCGGAAAACCGTCACGGCCGCAAAAGCACCCAACCGATCCGGGTTCCCTCCCATGGGGTCGAAAGGGGGTTTTGAAAGTGCTGAAAAGGACCCGCCGAAGAAACCTCTTTTCCGCTGTCACACCGAGCAAGATCCCCGATATGGTCTACAAGCAATTGGTGTCTTTGATCACGAAGGGTCACCTTAAACCTGGGGAAAAACTCCCTTCCGAGCGCGCCATGGCCTTGGAGCTGGGAGTCAGCAGGCAATCCATCCGGGAGGCCATTTACAGGGCGACGACGGCGGGACTTATGGAGGTCAGACAGGGGGAGGGCGCCTTTATCATTTCCTCTCTNTCCCTTCTGCTGGAGGAGCAGACGGAAAAGGTTTTTGAGTTTCTCGAAATCCGCAAAGTCATCGAAGGATGGTGTGCGGAAAAAGCCTCTGAGGCGGCGACACCTGCAGATTTGAAAAAAATGCAGGGAGTCCTGAAGAAAATGGAGAAGGTCAAACCTTCGGAGACTGCGTGGGAAAGGGCGGATCTCGACTTTCATTCTTTCATCGCTGCCGCCACCCACAATGTTCTTGCCATGCATGTCATGGAGGGACTCAAAGACAGCTTCCACACCTATTTCCGCGTGAAAAAGTATAACACCAAGCCGGAGAGAAAGGACGCGCTTATGAGGCACCACCGCGGAATCCTCGAGGCGATCAGGCAAAAGGATTCAAAGAAAGCCAGGAAAAAGATCATGGAGCACCTGGATTACGTGGAAAAGATGATCACCGAAGACATCCTCGGAAAGAGGTGAGAGAAGACGGGACATCGGGGAGGAAACGCCTTGAACAGAGATGAAGTGATCGGTGGGACCCTGATCTTCCTTTTTGGAGTCATAACGGTCTATTTCTCGTTGCAAATGCCGATCGGGACATTTCGGGCCGCAGGTTCCGGGCTTTTCCCTTTGGGCTTGGGAATTATTCTCATGGGATTGTCCGCAGCTCTTCTCATCAGTTCCTCTGTTCAGTTTCAACCGATCAAGGAAAATACAGCGGCAGCCGGAGCCGCTCGATCAACCAAAAAGGTTGTTTTTTTCGTGGCCGCGATCGCACTGGCTACCCTTCTCTTCAAGCCGTTGGGATATCCCCTCACGGCGTTTCTGTTGTTGCTCGCTCTTCTGAGAATTCTAGGAGTGAGGCGCTGGGCCTTTAACCTGTCCCTATCCTTCTTGACGGCGACAGGAGCTTACCTTCTTTTCGTGCAATGGCTTCAGATCCCTCTGCCGAAGGGCTGGATCGGACTCTGAAGGAAGAGAGATGTTCGAGTCGCTTCAACATCTGATCGCTGGCTTTGGGATCGCCCTGACGGTGAACAATCTGTTCTATTGCCTTATGGGGGCCGTCATAGGGACGCTCATTGGGGTTCTCCCCGGACTCGGGCCCATCGCGGGGATCGCTCTACTCATCCCTGCCACTTACAATCTGAATGCCGTTTCAGCGATCATCATGCTCGCTGGCATCTATTATGGAGCGATGTATGGCGGGTCCACCACCTCCATCCTTTTGAATGTGCCTGGTGAAACCGCCTCGGTAATCACCTGCATTGACGGCTATCAAATGGCCCAGAAGGGAAGGGCCGGCCCTGCGCTCGCAACCTGTGCTATTGGCTCATTCATTGCCGGAACCATTGCCATCCTGGGATTAGTTTTTCTGGCGCCTCCGCTCGCTGAAGCGGCCTTGGCCTTCGGCCCGGCAGAGTACTTCTCTCTGATGGTTTTCGGGTTCATTGTCCTGTGCAATGTGACGGGCACCTCCTTGATCAAGTCCCTCATGATGTCGGTGGTCGGCTTGATCATTGGAACCATCGGGCTTGATCCGGTGACCGGGGTGGCTCGCTTCACCTTCGACTCTATGGATTTGTTGGGCGGTGTCGAATTTGTCGCTGTAGCGATTGGTCTGTTTGGAATCGGAGAGGTATTGGCAAATGTGGAAAAACCCCTGGAATTCCTAGAAGGGAAGGTGCTTGTCCCTCGTCTGCGCGAACTCTATCCGACCCTGGAGGATCTGAAAAAGTCGTTCAGAGCCATTCTCAGGGGCACAGCGGTTGGATTTGGAGTCGGACTCGTTCCTGGACCTGCGCCTGTCATCGCAACCTATTCCTCGTACATGATCGAGAAAAACCTCTCCAAACACCCGGAGGAGTTCGGAAAGGGGGCCATCGAAGGGGTGGCCGGCCCTGAATCGGCCAACAATTCGGCTTGCCAGGCGGCCTTCATTCCTCTTTTCGTCCTCGGGATCCCTTTTGCCCCTCCCACGGCGATTCTGCTTGGAGCGTTTCTGATTCACGGTGTCACCCCCGGACCCATGCTCATCGGAGAGCACCCCGAGCTCTTCTGGGGCGTGATCGCCAGCATGTACATTGGAAACTTCATCCTTTTGCTGCTGAACCTGCCCTTTGTGCCTTTCTTTGCGAATATCTTGAGGATTCCCAAAAAAGTCCTTTTGCCTCTCGTCATTTTGTTCTGCCTTACTGGAATGTATACCGTGAACAATTCGCTCGTGGATATCTGGATCATGCTCCTGTTCGGGGGGCTGGGGTTCCTGCTGAGAAAGCTGGATTATGAAGGGGCTCCGCTGCTGCTGGCCCTGGTGCTGGGACCCAAGCTGGAGGTCGCCTTCAGACAGTCGCTGATGATTTCGCACGGGAAGTTCGAAATTTTTTTGGATCGGCCGATTTCGATGGCTTTTCTCGCAGCAACAGCGCTCTTTCTGCTGATCCCGGTCTTTCGGGTCATCAAAAAATCAATGAGGAAAGGGGGGAGTTCAAGAGGCTAAGACAAGGTCGTGCTCTTAATCACTCGGATTCAGGAAGGAGGGAGAGTTATGTGGAAAAAACTTTTTGCCGTCTTGTTTGTGTTTTCGTTCATGGTCGCGGTGCCCGGTCAGGCAGCCGATTTCCCGACCAAAGAGGTTCAGATCATCATCCCCTGGGCTGCAGGAGGGGCGACAGACCTGATTTTCCGGGCTCTCGCGGCGACCACTGGCAAGTATTTGGGTAAGGGAGTGGTGGTGGTCAATAAGCCCGGGGGCGGAGGCGCTGTGGGATACACGGAAGGCATGAAGGCAGCGCCTGACGGATACACGCTCACGGCAGCCGTGACCCCCATGACCATCCTGCCCCACCAGGTCAGTACGGCCTTCACCTACAAGGATTTTGTGCCTATCCTTAATGTGGTCAGTGATCCATCCATGTTCTTGATCCGGTCAGACGCGCCCTGGAAGGACCTTAAGGATTTCCTGGATTACGCGAAGAAGAACCCTGACATGATTACCGTGGGCAATTCCGGAGCAGGCGGCGGGGTTCATCTGGTGGCCCTTGCCTTTGAAAAGGCCGCAGGCGTTAAATTCAATCACATTCCTTTTTCAGGCGGCGGTCCTTCGGTAACAGCGCTTCTGGGCGGTCATGTGAATGCGGTGTCGGTTTCACCCCCGGAAGGAATCCCGCAGGTCCAGGCAGGAAAACTGAAGATCATCGCCCTGTTTGCAGAAAAAAGACTATCCATGTTTCCGGATGTGGCGACGGTGAAGGAGCAGGGAATTCCTTTTGCCATGGGCATGTGGCGAGGATTAGCCGCACCCAAGGGCACGCCTCCGGATGTGATCAAGAAACTCCACGATGCTTTTAAGCAGGGCATGGATGACCCCGTGCTAAAGAAGAATGCGGCGGACATGGCCGTGAATCTGGATTACCTCGGCTCTGAGGCTTTTGGCAAACTCATTGCCGGAGATCATGAGTTTTGAAAAACTGGTCAAGGCCATGAAATAACCAAAGGAAAGGAGGGCAGGAGATGAAAGCTTACAAAATAGGATTGGTTTTCTCAGTGCTTGCGCTGGCGTGCTTTCTCTGCGCATGCGCAGAGACGGCGCCTTCGGTCAAACCGGAGTCGAAGACCACGATTCGGATTGCCAGTCCCTTTAAATCGGGCACGATTGTGGTGGATGCGGCGGAGAAGTTCAAACAAGTGGTTGAGAAAGGGAGCGGAGGCCGGATCGAGGTGAGGATTGACGCCGGCGCTAAGGCGGAAATCGACATCAATAAGATGAACAGGGCCGGCGAGATCGAAATGCAGTCTAACGGGACGAATTTCCTGGAGCTCTACGCGCCCCCATACTACTTCTTTACGGCTCCCTACGTCATGAAGGACTTCGATCACTACATGCGTGCCTGGAACGGCAAGCTAGGCCAGCAGGCGCGAGCCCAACTGGAGAAGAACGACCTGAAGTACCTGGCGACCATCTACCGGGGGCTGCGGCAGATGACGACGAAGAAGCCGGTCTACACCCCGGCGGACGTGTACAACCTGAAGCTCCGCCTGCCGCCCATCCCCACCTGGATGGCTGTCTGGAAGGCCATGGGTACAGACCCTGTTGGCGTTCCTCTGCCCGAACTCTACGACTCCCTTAAGACAGGGAAGGCCGAATCCTCGGAGGGCGACCTGCCGCAGATCGCCGGCTTCAAGCTTTTCGAGGTTCAAAGCCATCTGATCATGACCAACCACCTGGTGCAGACCGCGGGAATTCTGATCCACAAGCCTTTCTTCGACAAGCTCGCTAAGGCGGACCAGGACCTCATTGTGAAGGCGGGTCAGGAGGCGGAGGAGTGGGCCAACAACAAGATCAAGATAGACGAGCCGGCCACCCTTGTGGATCTCCAGCGCAAAGGCATGCAGGTCGTGATCCCGAACGCCGAGTCTTTCCGGGCAAAGGCCAAATCGGCTGTCGACGAACTGTTCAAAACCCAATGGTCGGTCACCACGTGGGCGGAAGTGCTTGCCCAATAGAGGGGGAAACCCATGGGACGTGATGCGGAAATCCAGGAGAAAGAGAAAAGGATCAGGGGTCTTCTTCAATCTAAAGGCTTCACGGGAGTTCTTCTCAAGAGACAGGCGAATTTTTCCTGGATGACGGGGGGAGGTCTCAACCTCGTGGGGATCACCACGGAGGCGGGCGCGACCTCCCTCCTCATCATGAAAGACGAAAAATACCTGATTTCGAATAACATAGAAGGACCTCGCATGATTCACGAGGAGGGCCTTGAAGCCCAGGGTTTCATAGTCAAGACCTATCCCTGGTACGAGGATCAAGAGGCTGTCCTCATGAAGGCCATCGTGAAGGAGGGACCTCTGGGGAGCGACGTCCCCTTCCCGGGTGCCGTGACCGTGGCTGAGGAGATTGCTCGACTGCGGTACTCCCTCACCCCGGAGGAAGTGGAGCGATACCGGTGGCTGGGAGAAAGAGCATCCTTGACGTTGGAAAAAACCATGGGGGAAACGCGAAAAGGAGAGAAAGAGTCGGAAGTGGTGGGGAGACTTTGCCGGGAACTCTGGAAGGACCGCATCGACCCTGTCACCCTCATGGCTGCTGCAGATGAAAGGGTTTCTAAGTTTCGCCATCCCATTCCATCGGAAAAGAGGGTGGATCGGTATCTCATGGTATCCGTAAATGCGAGGAAGTGGGGCCTCATCGTTTCGCTCACCCGCTTCCTGCACTTCGGGAGACTTCCGGCGGAGCTCAAAGAGAAGTACCTCGCGAATGTTTTCATTGACTGCGTTTTCATGGCAGCCACCCGGCCTGGCACTCCTGCCCGTCAGGTTCTCAAGCGGGGCATTGAAGCGTATCAGGAGAAAGGCTTTCCTGAGGAATGGAAGCTTCACCATCAGGGAGGATCCATCGGGTACACGGGCAGGGACTACAGGACCCACTTCAATACCGAGGACATCATCCAGGAGAACCAGGCCTTCACCTGGAACCCTTCTCTCACCGGAACGAAGTCGGAGGACACGATCCTGGCAAGCTCAAAGGGCGTGGAGCTGATCACGCGGCCCTTGTCCTATCCATCCTTTTCCATGACAGTGGAGGGGATATCCTTTGTGCGGCCGGACATCCTTGAAAAGGACCAATAGGTTCCTTGTTCTTGGACGGGGACTCGCAAAAACTGAGAGAAGCAAAGGGCAATGCCTTAAAGAAGGAGGTGAGGACAGAAGAGAGCGCACTTTGCATGGAGGAACGAGAGAGTCGAACCCAAAGAACGTTTTGAAAAGGAGGAGTTCAATGAAAGACTCACGGAAATTGATTTTGATGGTCGCTGTGCCCCTGGTGTCACTCCTGCTCATCGTTTTCTGTGGAATCCCGGCGTTTGCACAGCAGAAGTACACTTTGAAGTTCAACCATGTGCTCGGCCAAAAGGAACCCTATCACCAGGGTTTTCTGAACTGGGCAAAAGCCGTGGAGGAGAAAACCAAGGGCGGCCTCAAGATTGAAGTGTTTCACAGCGCGCAACTTGGCGTTGAGGAAGATATCCTGGAACAGATCAGGGCGGGCGCCAACATCGGACAGAACACCGACTCGGCCCGCATGGGAAACTATGTGCCGGGGATCGCCTGCCTGAACGGACCCTATTTCGCAGAGAATCTCGATGAGGTGGGAAAACTGAACAAGGCACCGACCATCAAGGGTTTTCTCGATGAACTGGCGAACAAGCACGGTTTCAAGGTTCTGTCTTTCAGTTGGGTCCAGGGCTACAGGCATTTCTTCACGAACACGCCGATCCGAAAACCGGAGGACTTAAAAGGCCTGCGCATCCGGACTCCCCCTGCGCCCATCTGGCAGGAATCCGTGCGCGCCCTGGGGGCAACCCCTGTCGCTCTGGCCTTCGGGGATATGTACCCGGCCCTTCAGCAAAAGGTGATGGAGGGAGTCGAGTTGGTGTACAACAACATCCCTGCCGGTCGCTTTTATGAAGTTCTGAAGTACGTGAGCGAGACCCGTCACATCATGCTCGTGAACTTCGAAGTGATCAGCGCGAAGTGGTTCAACAGCCTGCCTCCTGAGTACCAGAAGATCCTCGTGGAGGAATGCGACAACGCCGGAATCGAAACTTCGAAGCTCATCATGGACAAACTCGAGAAAGAAGTGAAAGCGGACCTGACAACAAAGAGAGGGATGATCGTGACCGACAATGTGGATATCCCTGCCTTCAAAAAGGCGGGCGACAAAGCGTACGAAGTCCTGAAGATTGCCGATGTAAAGAAGAAGATCTTTGAGGAAATCGGCAAGAAGTAGAACAAGGGTGTGTATACCGGCCCCTCGGTCTAAAGGGGGGCCGGTTAGGATGGGGAGGGGTTCACAGATGAAAAGGGTTTACGAGTGGATCTGCAAGAATGAGATGCTCATCGCCAAGAGTTCCTTGGGGCTCCTGGCGCTACTCGTTTTTGCAGCGGCAGTGGGGCGATTCCTGTACCACCCCATGAACTGGGCCATGGATGTGGCGACCTTTCTTTTTGCGTGGACGGTTTTTCTAGGCGCTGATGCGGCCATGCGAATGGATAGACTCTTCTGCATTGAAGTGCTCACGGAGAAACTCTCTCCGAAAGCACAACTCTATCTGAAAGTGTTCAATTATGGGATCATCGTCATTTTCTTGTTGGGCATGATCGGGTATGGCTCATGGCTTTCCTACACGACCAGGCTGAGGACCTTTCAGGGGATCCCAGGTTTCAGTTATACGTGGGTCACGCTGAGC
>JALOPA010000755.1 GCA_025454125.1 Thermodesulfobacteriota bacterium | reverse complement strand
CCAGATCAGATCGGAGTTTGTTTCCATGGTGGCCCACGAGATCAAAAGCCCCATGAACTCGGTCCTCGCTTTGGTCAAAGTGATCCAGGACCGATTGGCTGGAGAGGTAACGGAAAAGCAGCAGGAATTGCTCGGCAGGATTTCGGAAAAGATCAAAGGGCTTTCCGATCTTGCAGCAGAACTCCTGGATCTTTCCAAAATCGAGTCCGGTTTGATCACGTTGGAGAAAGAGAAACTCCAGGTCGCTTTCTTGCTCAACGAGCAGGTAATTTTTCACCAGACCCGAGCCCAAGCCAAGAACATTCAACTGAACCTGGAGTCTATGCCGGAACTTCCTCCCATCCTGGCCAACAAAAGGGCCGTCGAAGAGGTGATCGCCAATCTGCTGACGAACGGCGTCAAGTACACGCCGGAAGGCGGAACGGTGACGGTCTCTGCACGGGCTGAAAAGGGCTGGGTTCACGTCGCGGTGAAAGACACGGGATACGGCATTTCTCAGGAAAACCTGAGCAGGATCTTCGAACGCTTTTATCGGGTGAAGGACGACAACACGCGAATGATTTCAGGCACGGGTCTTGGCCTGGCCATCGTGAAAAGCATTGTGGAAGCTCACAACGGGAGGATCGAGGCGGAAAGCGAACCGGGCCAGGGTTCCACCTTCCACGTCTTTCTGCCGATCATGCAGAGTTGAGAAGTTCGTTACAAGTCGTCACCCCGGCTACCTCTCTTTCCACTGGGGCTTTCTCTTTTTCAGAAAGGCGTCCACCCCTTCCTTGGCATCTTCCGTCACGCACAGAGCGGCAAACACTTCGTTGGTGTAGGCGAGGGCCTTGCCGAATTCCAGGTCAGCCATGCCGTGGAAAGCCTCCTTGCCCATCTGGAGCGCCAGAGGACTTTTCTCCGCCAACTTCTTCGCCAGACCCATGGTCTCCTCTTCGAGTTTATCGAGCGGGACCACCCTGTTCACCAGACCCCATCGCTCCGCCTCGCGTGCGTCGATCATGTCTCCCGTCATCACCATCTCCAGGCATCGCTTCCGGCTGAGAGAGCGGGACATGGGAACGGCCGGGCCCATGCAGAAAAGGCCCACGTTCACGGCCGTCGCGCCGAGTTTGGTCCCCTCCGCCACAATGGCGAGATCGCAGGCGGCGATGAGCCCGACACCGTTGGCCACAGCGTAGCCGTGTATTCCTGAAGGGTCTTGCCGTGAAACTCGGAGATGTCGATGCCGGTGCAAAAGGCCTTGCCTGCCCCCCTGAGCACGACGACCCGGACGGCCTTGTCCACCTCCAGTTCCATAAGAGCCTTGCACAGTTCGTCCGCAAGCGCACTGCTAAAGGTGTTGAACTGGTTCGGGCGATTGAGGGTGATGATTCCCACACGCTCTCTTCGTTCCACGATAATGCTCTCGTACGGCATGATAAACCTCCTCCAAACGGGCATTAGGATTAAAAGCAGTTGCCTGCGTTAACTCGTCGTGATGATAAACTCGGGCGGGTGCACGATGTGCTTCTTGACGCTGCACAGGTCCATGACCCTTGCCACCGCCTTCCTGTATCGATCGGGAAAACCGGAGGGGACCTTCAGATCAATATACAATTTCTCTATGCCTTGTTTCTTCTCATCCCATTCGTAACCCATTGTCAAGGCCATCCCCTCTGATGAGATCTCGCGGGCATGGCAGAATTCCAGCGCGTAGATCCCCGCGCAGGTTGCAATCGACGCCAGAAAGATCTGGAAAGGTTCAGGAGCCGTCTGCCCACCCCCATTGGCTAAGGTTTGATCCGTGTGCACGACGAAATCTCCGACTTTGGCGTCTATCCTTTTCCCTCCAGGGAAAAAAACGTTGATTTCCTTCAACACAGGCCTCCTTTTAAATCTTTCCCAATAGATGGACTCCACCAGGATCGGCAAGACCGGTCCGGAGAAATCTGCATACCTGAAGAGATATACGATGGGCCTCCCTATCTGTAAAGAGAGAATCGACGGAGCGATACTGTGCAGGGCCCCCATGCGCCTTGCTGTCACTTGCCTCCAGTGTGCAGGGGTGGGGGGGCGAACGTTCGACGCCTTACAGCACATGGAAAAGACGCAAGAAGCAGGGCGAGCGTGTCATCTGGCGTTACTGGTGAGGCGCAGACGCTCAGAAGGTGTGAACGCAGGATGGATCAAAGGAGATGAACACCTCAAGACCCTCGCGGATCTCCTTGTCCACCAGCGACTTCTTGGTGACCAGGGCTCTGAAAACGACGTTTGCCGCTGTCGCCTGAACCTCATAGGTGAAGCCCTGGCTGCTCACCGCAGTGACCAGAGCCGCGAAGAGGTTCCCGGGGTTCGAAGCACCGGGGATCACCGACAGGCCGATATCTTCAGGGCGAATGGCGACATAGCGGTGATTCGCCCCAGGGGCTTGGTTTAGCCGGATTTTGATCCCCCGGACCTCCGCCACACCATCCTGAAATCTCGCTTCGAAGAGATTTTTCATACCGACGAAGTCCGCGACGGAGCAGGAGCAGGGTTTTTGAAAGAGGTCATGAATGGCGCCCACCTGTTTAATGGCGCCCTGATCGATCACGGCGCCCCGGTCGGCCAGAGCCAGGGCTTCCCCAAAATCATGGGTCACCATGAGAAAGGTGGTTTGCGTGTTTTCATGGAGTCTCTTGAGCGCATTGCGGATGTCCTCTCTGAAGTTCGGGTCCAAAGCGGAGAGCGGTTCATCAAGAAGAAGGATGCGGGGCCGGACGATGAGAGCCCTTGCCAGGGCGACTCTCTGCTTTTCCCCGCCGCTCAGGTTGAGCGGCAGCCTGCTCAGAAGATGATCGAGGTTTAGCAACCGGGTGAGCCTGATCCGTCTCTTCTCTCCCTCCTCCCTCGAGACCCCGTGGAACCGCAGCCCATAGGTGATGTTCTCCAGAACGTTCAGATGGGGGAAAAGGGCATGATCCTGGTAAACGAGCCCCACTTCTCGCTTCTCCGAGGGCAGGCCCGTGACATCCCGTCCATCGATCCATACCCTGCCCGTGTCTACAGGAACGAGCCCAGCGATCGCCTCCAGGAGAACCGTTTTGCCGGCCCCAGTCGGCCCCATGATCATGAAGAACTCGCTCTCTTCGACCTCGAGATGGATATTCTTCAGGTGGAAGTCCAGGAGCCGGATGTTGAGGTTTTCTATCCTGATCATGTTTCCTTGGCCTCTCTCAGCGTCAGCATGCGGAGGACGAAAAAAAGAGCCAGGCAGACCAGAACCAGCCAGACCGCCACGGGTTGGGA
>JALOPA010000754.1 GCA_025454125.1 Thermodesulfobacteriota bacterium | reverse complement strand
TCTCCAATTTGAAGCTCAATGTCCCCATCCTGTTTCCCTGGGCGTCGCTTTCCCTGATCAATGATCTCATCTTTCTCAGCTCATGGACGAGTCTGCAATCGTTCATGAACAAACCTCTGGGAACGGAACTTTTCTTTTCCCTTTTCCTGTTCCTTCTCATGATCTTCATGCCCGCTCTGATCCGGTACTGGTGGGGATGCAAGCCCTTCCCCCCTTCTGAGAAGGCAGACGCCCTGAAGCGTTTTCTGGAGGAAAAAAACTTCAAGTACCGCGGGCTCCTGAGCTGGCCCATCTTTGAGGGCCGGATGATGACCGCCGGGATCATGGGCATGGTGCCCCGCTACCGGTACCTCCTCGTCACCGAGTCCCTCATGGATCTGCTCTCCGTGGAGGAACTGAAAGCCGTGGTCGCCCACGAAATGGGCCACGCTCGGTACCGCCACTTCTTTTTCTATCTCGTCTTTATTATCGGTTTCTTGGTCGTTGCGACCGGGCTCTGGGAGTTGTCGATCAACTTTTTTTCTACGCGGCTGTGGGTCTTGAGCCTCCTCGGGTCCGGCACTTCCCAGGAGTGGAGTTTTTTCCAATACCTGGTGGCCTTTCCCCTCTTTGCCGGCATGGTCCTCTATTTCCGCTATGTGCTGGGTTTTTTTATGCGCCACTTCGAGCGGCAGGCCGATCTCCACTCCGCGGTCGTCATGGGAAGCCCCAGCGAGACCATCAGCTCTCTGGAAAAGATCGCCATCATGAGCGGCAAGATCCGCGATCTCCCGAGCTGGCACCACTTCAGCATCCGGCAGCGGGTGGACACCCTCTGGAGGGTGCTCCGTGATCCCGGCCTGATCAGGAAGCAGAACCGGTTTGTGGGCGGCTGCTTTGCCGTTTATCTGGTGGTCATGATCAGCCTCGGGTACTTTCTGAATTTTAGCCCTGTCAAGGAGAGGCTCTTCAACGAATGGGAAGAGGAGGCCGTCACCGAGCACCTGGTGAGGAACCCGAACGATGTGATGCTCCTTCAGAGGCTCGCCATGTTCACCCACAAGCGGGGAGAGCTCCGGGAGACCATCACGCTCTACGAGCGGGTCCTGAGCCTGGATGAAAACCAGCCGATTGCCCTGAACAACCTGGCGTGGATTCTGGTGACCGCAGACCCGGTGGAGCTGAGGGACAAGAAACGGGCCCTGGCCCTGGCGCAGCGGGCTGTGGCGCTGGAACGGTCCCCCGTGTTTCTCGACACCCTGGCCGAGGCGCTCTATGCCAACGGTTTTGCACAAGAGGCTGCGGAGACGATCCAAGAGGCCATTGCTCTTGCCAGGGACAATGTGGAGTACTACAAGAAGCAGTTGATGAGATTCACCGGAGAGATAAGGGAAACGTAAACCCCCATGATCGATCATCCCAATGTGCACCCTCTCACCTTTCAAGGGAAGGACATCACCCTGGTAGGAACCGCTCACATCTCCAGGGAGAGCGCAGACCTGGTGAGCCAGGTGATTGAAGAGACGAAGCCCGATACCGTCTGTGTGGAACTGTGCCAGTCCCGCTACGATTCCCTCACCCAAAAAAAGAAGTGGGAGAACACGGATCTCCTCAAGGTGATCAAGGAGAAGAAAGCGTTTCTCCTTCTCTCCAACCTTCTGCTGGCAAGCTTCCAGCGGAAGATCGGCCAGAAGCTCGGGATCAGGCCGGGCGAAGAAATCCTCCAGGCCATTCGATCGGCCGAAGCCGCAGGAGCGGCCGTCCACCTGGCAGACCGGGACATCCGCATCACCCTGTCCCGCACCTGGCGCCTCATGGGGTTCTGGAAAAAAAGCAAACTCCTGACCGAGATCCTGTCCTCTGTGTGGGAAGTGGAGGAGATCACGCAGGAGCAGATCGAAGAGATGAAAACAAGATTCGCCACGCGCCCGGAAACAGGATCGTCGCCGTCGTCGGCGCGGGGCACGTGCCCGGGATTTTGAACTCATGGGACAAGGAAGTCGATCTGGCCGCCCTGGAGCAGCTCCCTCCCAAAGGCAACTTGGGCAAGATCCTCGGATGGGGCATCCCCGCGTTTATCGTGGGCTTGGTTCTCTTCGGGTTCCTCTATTCCGGATTGACGGCCACCACGGAAATGGTGAAGTGGTGGACCCTGACCACCGCAATTCTCTCCGGAGCAGGCGCTGCCGCTGCATTCGGTCATCCTCTCACGATCCTCTCTGCCGCGGCTGCAGCACCCTTCACCACCCTTCACCCGCTGATTGCGGCCGGCTGGGTCTCGGGACTGGTGGAGGCGGCCATTGCCAAGCCCAAGGTGAAGGATTTCGAGAGCCTCCTCGACGACATCGCTTCTTTCAAGGGATTCTGGCGGAACAAGATCACCCGGATTCTTCTGGTCGTGGTCTTCACCAACCTCGGGGCCTCCCTGGGCACCTTTGTCGCCATCCCCCTCATGGTCAAGGTGTTGGCCTAAGCTTGACACCACGAAAAATGACCAGTACAGAAAAAAAGGTCGTTTTAAAATAGCTCGCCAGGAGAATCGACATGTCTAGAAATCTTTCAATCGTCGAAGCCAAGGCCCATCTCTCCGACTGTATCCGTGAAGTGGAGCAGGGGGGATCCGTCCTGATCACCCGGCATGGAAAAGCGGTTGCCGCCCTAGTCCCGGCGGAGATCCTGGAGCATGTGGAACGCCTCAAGAAAGCGGGTCCCCTCGGAGGACTCGCCGGTTTGGCTGGTGGCTGGAAGGGATCCGAAGATCTGGTTCGCATTCTTGGACACTCGAAACGCACGAAACCTCGTAAGCAGCTTGTACTCAGGTAGGTGGCGGGATGGTTTATCTGTTCGATACGGACGCCATCTCGGAATTGCTACGCCCAAAGCCCGCGCCGACCTACGTGGAATGGCTCATGGGCATTCCGCGCAAAGCCCGCGCCGACCTACGTGGAATGGCTCATGGGCATTCCGCGCGAGGAGCAGTTCACCCGCGCTGTGGTTGTCGGGGAATTGTACCGGGGAGCCTTTCGTTCTTCGGCGAGTGAACGCCAGTCAAAGCGAACCGGCGCTGGTCTTACGATTCTCTGGAAACCACCTGGATGTCGCTTCTGGGTGTCCAACCGATCTTTTCCAAAAAAGCTCTTCCCGCAGTGTTTCTGTAAAATAGGAACAGATGGCACTTCTCGATCGCAGCCTTTCTGAGGGATTCGAGATACCGTGCTGTGAACTGGCGTCCGATGCCCCTTTTCCGGTGAGGGGCTGCGACAGCCAGATGGTGGAGGTAGCCACGCCTTCCGTCATGGCCGCAAAGAGCGGCGCCGACCCCCACACCGTTTTCTCTTGCAACAAAGCTCATGTCCGGATTGCGAGCCAGGTAGAATTGGAGTTTTGCACGTTCATCGGCACTGCTCAACCCGATGTTTTCAGACTGGCGGCACAGGGCGATTACTTGGTCATAGTCGTCCATGGCCAAGGCTTCAATCCAGAGGGCCGTCCTTCATGGTGTATGCCCAAATGCGCTTGTCGCTGGAGGAAACGATTCTGAGGAGCATGGGCCTGAAAATTCTTAGAGCGCGAAGGATGCCCTCAGGCCATTCGATCGATTCCAGGTCCATGATCATGGGGCGGCTCGCATTGGGGACATCCGTGACGCGCACCCG
>JALOPA010000753.1 GCA_025454125.1 Thermodesulfobacteriota bacterium | reverse complement strand
GATCATCGATGGAGAAAAAGGGTATGTCGTGACCAACCACCATGTGGTGGCAAGGGCCACGGAGATCAAGGTCATTACCTCGAACCAGAAGGAATACAAGGGCCGGAGCATGGGATCGGATCCCCGATCCGATCTGGCGGTCATCAAGATAGACACCAAGGAGAGACTTCCCGAAGCCAAGCTGGGGGATTCTGAAGATCTCATGATCGGGGAAAGCGTCATAGCGATCGGAAATCCCTTCGGGTTGACCCACACCGTGACCACCGGTGTGGTGAGTGCTCTGGACCGATCGGTTCGCGCCGAGGATCGCGTGTATCGGCATTTCATCCAGACGGACGCCTCCATCAACCCGGGCAACAGCGGCGGGCCGCTCCTCAATATTGACGGCGATGTGATCGGGATTAACACGGCGATTTACCAGAAGGCGCAAGGCATTGGCTTCGCCATCCCTATCAACAAAACCAAGAGAATCGTGAAAGAACTGCTCCGCGCCGGCGAGGTTCAGCCTCCTTGGCTGGGCCTGGATCTGCAGGAACTGACCCCTGACCTAAAGCGCCACTTTGCACTTTCCGACGGGAGCGGCGTGCTGGTGAGCGACGTGTTCGAGGGCGGGCCTGCGGATCGGGCCGGCGTGAAAAGAGGTGACATCGTTCTGGCTATGGGCAAAAGCGCCGTTGCCACGCTCTCGGACTATCAGGATGCTCTAGCGGAGTACACCACCGGGGATCGTCTAACGCTCAAGATCTTTCGAAGAGGTAAGGAAGTCTCCATCGCTTTGCAGCCCGCATCCTTTCCACCGGAACTCGCGCTGGAAACAGTGTATCGCCGCCTGGGCATCAATGTGGGGGAGGCGCGCAAAGGCAACGCACAGCAGCGGTCCGGCGTTTCGGTCGAAGAGGTAAAAAAGGATTCCGAAGCGGCTCGGATCGGGTTGAAGCCAGGAGACCTCATTGCGCAGGTGAATGACCTAGCCATCGCCAGCCTGGAAGACTTCAAGAAAGCTATCAGCCAGTATCATCACCTCATATCCCTGAATCTCGTCGTGAGAAGAGGACCTTACGCCTATTCGATCACTCTGCCCTTCTAGCCGGTTCCTGAAAAACGCCCATATCATGGACAAGTGACAAGTGACGAGTGACAGGTGACAAGTTGGGTTTTTGTCTCGTTACTTGTTACTCGTCACTCGTGACTGGTGTGCGCCCTTGTATCTGAGCGTTTTTGAGCAACCGGCGAGCAGGGTCTTTCTCAGCATCCCGCCGTTGCGTTGTTCGCTGAGTTACTAAGCGTCGCATACCTGTAACAGCACACAGAAGCCCCATCGCGCTCCACATCGCATTTTTATTGAAAGAATGGTGCGTAAATTTGCATTATATATAAAGCAATTGTCTGTTGACAGGAAGATATGCATCATATATATTGCACTCATGTTGATCGAGATAGGGAGACAAGTGCGGCAGGCGCGGAAGAGCCGGAAGATTACGCAGGCTGAACTGGGCAAAGCCTTGGGCATGAGTCGCACTACCATCGGGCAGATCGAGTCTGGCACGGTGCAAGACATTGGCGTGCGCAAGATCATCCGATTGCTGGAATACCTTGGGCTGGAGATAAGGGTCCGGCCGGCAGGGAGGCCTCCGACGTTGGAAGAACTGCGTGAAGAGGAGGTTCGCTGATGGCATCTGCTGCTTCCCTCGCAGTGTGGGCCGGAGAAGCAAGGTCCGGAACCCTTGAAGGGGAGCGGGGTCAGAAACATGTATTCTCTTACTTTACAGGTGCCGGCACTGAGGTAGAAGTTTCCCTCACCATGCCTTTCAGGCTGGAAAGCTGGGTGAGCGGTGACTTGCATCCGATATTCCAAATGAACCTGCCGGAGGGAGCGCTGCTGGAGGTAATCCGCAGGGCTATTTCCAAGGTAATGGGGGACGATGACCTGTCGATCAAGTCGGCAGGAACCGCTTTTCTCTGCCTGGCGAAGCATTCCCCGTGATTTCAGAGACACCGGAATCTCTCGAAGAACTCCTCACCTATCCCGACACGCGTGATCTTTTCCACGAGCTTGTGGCCAAATACGCACTTCGCTCAGGGATATCAGGCGTTCAGCCGAAAGTTTTGCTGGATGCGAAGGATCGTGGCACACTCTCCTCCGCCCGCTACATCGTCAAGTCGTGGGGAAGCGATTTCCCGCATCTCGCCGCCAACGAGTATTTTTGCATGACCGCTGCGAAACGGGCTGGTCTGCCGGTGCCGGAATTCTTTCTCTCGGACAACGGCGGTCTTTTCATTCTGCGCCGCTTCGACCTCACTCCCGGAGGCTCCTCCATCGGCTTTGAAGATATGTGCAGCCTCCAGGCCCTCGGGACCTCACAGAAATATGGAAGCAGCTATGAACGGGTGGCGAGAAGTATCAGGGATTTTGTGTCGAATGAACAGGTGATGTCGGCAAGGGAGCATTTTTTCGCGACCTTGGTGCTGTCGGTCATGGTTCGGAACGGCGACGCCCATTTGAAAAATTTCGGGGTCCTCTACGCCTCACCCGGCCGGACCGTCACGTTCGCGCCGGTGTACGACGTGGTGACCACAACCGCCTATATCATAAATGATGTGCCGGCCCTTTCTCTTGCGGGGATGAAGAAGTGGTGGCCGCGAAAGGTACTGGAACAGTTTGCCGTGACGCATCTGTCCATGCCGGTGAGAGCCATTCGCGACGCCTTCGAGCGTGTAGCCCAGGCAGTGGGGGAAACAGGCCGGATGATTCCCGGATATGCCGCCGATCACCCGGAGTTCCGTCAGATAGGCGAAGTTATGATCGCACAATGGAACCAGGGCGTAAGAGATCTGATGGGCAAATCCTCCATCTCCGGCCTGTAGCTTGAAATTCATGCGGGATAGGCTTGTTTTGGTGAAAGATCTGGCCGGTGCAAGGCACAAGGCGCACGGTACACGGAAAACCCTGTCTTCGTTCCGTGCACCCTGCGCCGTGTCCGGTGCGCCCTGTACCTTGCACCCTGTACCGTGAGCAGCGGCCCTGGTGACCTCTGGAACGGTGGTTTTTCGTGATTAATGTGTAGCCTAAACCATCAGAGGGAGACGGGGCGTGTATTCCATAGCTCTCAAAATG
>JALOPA010000085.1 GCA_025454125.1 Thermodesulfobacteriota bacterium | reverse complement strand
CAGCTATTTCAAAAGATTATCTCCCCAGCTCAGAGCTGGAACACAGAGCCGAGTCGCCTAAATCACGAGCTTCCCATCCCCCAAAAGAGGCTCCTTTCGGTCTCTTTTATGAGTTCTGGTTCCCGCCCTTCACTCCCTGTTTAAAGGCATGAGAATTGCAGCTTTACACGGGCAGCCTGATTCAGACATCTCTGCCCCCGGATCGTTTTCAGGCAAGAGAAATGATTCATGACGGATTTCTTGTGTTTCCCAATATTCTTTAAAACATCGTGTAAGGAGGTTGGAAAAATGAAGCGAAGATTATTTGTGTGCCTCGTGGTTGCTGTTGTTGCTTTGGCCCTTGCGTTGCCCGCGGTTGCCCAGGAAAAGAGCAAGCCTAAGTCGGAAAAGATCAAGAATGCCTTGATCGTGAAGGCCGCCCAGCCGGATCCCAGCGGAAAGTTCGCATCCGTCAGCATCCAGACCGACAAGGGGACTTTCCCCATTCTGAGGAACGCCATTGCCAAGAAGATGGAGCCCTATGCGGGTTCGAGGGCGGAGTTGGAAGCCATGCCCAAAGAAATGGACGGCAAGAAAGTCTACGAAGTGTGGACCTTCTCCCGAACCATTGAAGGCCAAAAACCGCGGCGTCTTCCTTCGGAATAGGTTCAGCCTGGCTTTTTGCAGAGTCTTTGTTTTGCAGTGCTCTAAACAGTGAAGGGGTTTGAGCGAACCCCTTCACTGTTTTTTTGTTTCACGGATAGGTGCGCCTGCGTATAAGGGGTCGCCAAGGCGGTCACTCCCGCGCAGGCTGGAGTCCAGAAGACAACAGAAGGACTGGATTCCCGCCTCCGCGGGAATGACAGAAAAGGACGACTTCGCACTTGGCACTGAAACACCCCTGTCGGTGGGCTACCCGAAGATCGCCTCCACAAAATCCGAGGCGTCAAAGGGACGAAGATCGTCCATGGTCTCTCCGATGCCGATGAACTTGATGGGAATTTTCAGTTGATGGGAGATTCCCACCACGATCCCTCCTTTGGCCGTCCCATCCAGCTTCGTGAGCACGATCCCCGTCACGCCGATGGCCTTGTGAAAGAGCTCGGCCTGAGCGATGGCATTCTGCCCTGTGGTGGCATCGAGGACCAGCCAGACGTCGTGGGGCGCTCCAGGGAGTTTGCGGCCGGCCACGCGGTAGATTTTCTCCAGCTCCTCCATGAGATTGATCTTGGTGTGAAGACGGCCCGCTGTGTCGACGAGGACCACGTTGACTTGCTTTGAGAGAGCGGAGGCCAGGGCGTCAAAGACGACGGCGGAGGGGTCTGCCCCCGGTCTTTGCTTGACCAGATCGGCCCCCACTCGCTGCGCCCAGATCTCCAGCTGCTCCACGGCTGCGGCGCGGAACGTATCCGCAGCCACGAACATCACGGAGTTCCCTTGGCTCTTGAGCTGGTGCCCGAGCTTTCCGATGGTCGTGGTCTTGCCCACGCCGTTGACCCCGATCATCATGATCACATGGGGCTCACCGGCGTTCGGAGTGCGGCTCGCCACCTCCGGAACACTCAGAAAAGCGCGAATGTGTTCTTTGAGGGCGGCCCTCAGCTTCTCGGGTTGATCCAGCTCTTTTCTCGCCACCCCCTCCTGGACAAGACGAATCAGTTCCTGGGTTGTCGCGACCCCCAGGTCGGACGTGAACAGGACCTCCTCCAGGTCTTCCAACAGTTCTTCGCTGATCTCCTTTTTTCCAAAAAGGAGCTGATCCAGCCGGCCGGTAAACCCGGATCTTGTCTTGGTGAGGCCTTCTTTCAGTCTCGCAATCAGGCCCTTGCTTTCTTTCTGCTCCGTTTTTTCTTTCTTCTTAAAAAGTCCAAACATTTCCAACCTTCCCAAAGTTGATGAACTCGTAAGAAGTCAAAAAACGCCCTTTTCTGTCATTCCGGCGTAAGCCGGAATCCAGGAATGGCAAGGACTTCTGGACCCCGGCTTTCGCCGGGGTGACGACGCAGAGGGCGTTTTAAGACTTCATCAAAATTTAAATATGGACCACATTCCGTCCGAGGAGGCAAGAGAAAAAAGGGGCAGCACTGCGCATGGCTTCGAGGCAGTGGTCGGGCGGGGCGCTTAAATGCAGACGAAGAAGACCTGACTGGCAGGTTGCTCAAAAACGCTCAGATACAAGGGCACACACCCGTGACGAGTGATGAGTAACAAGTAACGAGACAAAAACCCAACTTGTCACTCCTTACTCGTCACTTGTCACTTTCCCATGACAGGGGCGTTTTTCAGCAACCTGTCTAGTGCACTTGGAAGCCTTCCAGGCTCACGGTCACAATCTTGGAAACTCCCTGTCTCTCCATAGTGACCCCATAGAGACGGTCCACAATCTCCATGGACCTGCGGTTGTGGGTCACCAGAATGATCTGGGAGTATTTGCGGATTTCCCTCAGCAGGTCATTGAACCGATCGATATTGGCTTCATCCAGAGGCGCGTCCACCTCGTCGAGCATAAGGAACGGGCTCGGTTTGATCAGGTAAATGGCAAAGATGAGGGCCATGGCGACCAGCGCTTTTTCACCACCGGAGAGCAAGGCCATGTGGCTCAGCTTTTTTCCCGGAGGCTGCACTTCCACCAGCACGCCGCTTTCAAGCGGTTTCGATTCATCCACCAGCTTCAGGTTGGCGGTTCCGCCGTTGAAAAGGATCGGGAAAACCGTCTTCAGTTTTTCGTCCACGAGCTTGAACGTCTCGCTGAACCGCTCAAGACAGGTTCTGTTGATCTTCCGAATCGCTTCATGGAGAGAGGCAATGGAGTCGAGAAGGTCCTGCCTCTGGGTGGTGATGAAGACGTACCGCTCTTTGAGCGCCTCGTGTTCCTGGATGGCCGTCAGATTCACTTCTCCAAGCCTTCCCTTCAGCTTTTTCTGGTGCTCCAGCTTCTCGCGGACTTCCGCCTCGGACATCTCCCCGCCCAGGTACTCCTGGTAGATGTCCGGCAGGTGCAGGGCATACTTCTCCCGGGTCATCTCGACCAATCCGTCCATCTTGAAGCCGATCTCCGACTGCTCCATTCGAGCCGTGTGGATCTTTTCCTTGAGCGCCTCCACCTCTGCGCGCACGGCCTCCGCATTCTTCTCCTCTTCCCGGATCAGGCTCTTGAACCGGCTCCGGTCCAGATCGGCCGCGTTCACGGTTTCTTCGGCCCGGCCCAGCTGGGCGTAAAGCCCCTTGAGCTCCTCCCGGAAGATCTCCTCCTTTTGAACGCAGTTTTCCTGGCCTTCACGGGCTGCGAGAATGTCCCCTTCGATTCTCCGGAAGGTCTCCTGCGCTTCCCGGACGAAATCATCGATTCTCTCGACCTCGCGCGTGAAGCCTCTCTGCTCCTCCTTGGACAGGCTGTGGTTCATCCTCAGCCCGGCCAGCTCGTTTCGAAATCGATCGAACTCCTCTTCGCTCTCCCGGAGTTCCACCTCTTTCTCCTGAAAGAATGCCTCTTCCGACGCTCTCTTCTCCTTGCACGCCACCAGCTCGGATTCGATCCGGGTCAGGGTTTCCTTGTGACGGTTTTGTTCTCTGTCCCTCTGGTCGAGTTCATCGGAAATCCGCTGCGAGAGTTTTTCCAGTTGATCCAGCTCGTGGCTCAGCTGGAAATTGGCTTTGTCCAATTCATTGACCCGGTCCTGGCTCTCCAGCTTCTCTTCCTTCAGAGTCACCAGGACGCTCTCCCGCTCTTCCTTCTCAGCCAACGCCTCTTCCAGTCTTCCTCTGAACTCGGCAATCTTTTTCCTGTGCCCGGCCACGGCCGCTTCGAGCTCTTTCATCTCCCGCTTTCGAGCCAGGATGCCGCTGAAGCTCTGAGCCTGCCTTCCACCGGTGAGGATCCCGCTCCGGTCCACCATGTCGCCGTCCAGGGTCACGAGGCACTGGTTCTTCCCGTGCTCTTCCCAGGCCGAAAGCGCCTGGTCCAGATTGTCCACGAGGGCCGCGTTTCCCAGAAGCACATTCACCACGGGTTTGTAGGGTTCCGGCGCTTTCACGAGTTCCCGCAGGAGGGGGAACCCGTTCGAACTTCCCAGATCCCCGTTCCCGTTGAGATCCGCTACAGGCACAAAGCTGCTTTTGCCCTTGGCGCGGACCTTGAGGTATTCTACGGCCTGCTGGCCGTCCCTCAGCTTCTCAACCAGGATGTACTGGAGCTTGTCTCCCAGGACCGCTTCCAGGGCCTGTTCATACTTGGGCTCCGCCTGGATCACGTCCGCCACAAGGCCCTTGATCCGGCCTTCCCGCTTGGCTTCCAGATCTTCGGCCTTCATGATGGTCCGCACGCCCACCTTGTACCCTTCGAAATTGTCCAGCAGGGACCTGAGGCTGGCCAGGCGCGACTCGTCGACGCTCAAAGCGGTTTCCGCGTCTTTGAGATCGGACTCCAGGCGCCTCCGGATCTGTTCCAGGTCGTGGCATCTCTGCTCCTCGCGCGACACATCCGCCTCGATCGCCCTGAGCTTCTCGACCAGGGCGTCCCGCACTTCACGCTTTCTTTCCGCCGCCTGGAGGAGGGTCTCCATCTTGCCTTTCACTTCTTCCCTTTCGTTCTCGAGTCGCATGCGGCTGTCCGTGATTTCTCCGATTCGCCGCGCCAGAAAGCCGGACTCCTGAGTCAGGCTGGCTTCCTTGGACATCCCGGATTGAACCCTGGCTCGCGCGTCCTCGAAAACCTCCCGGATCTCCTTCAGGAGGTCCTGGCGGTTTTTCGCCCTCGTCTCCACGAGCGAGATCTCCTCCTCTATGGAAGCGGCTTTGGCCTTCACGTTCTCGATTCTTTCGAGGAGAAGGGCTCTTTCCTTGTCCAGTTCGCCCATTCGCCTGGAGAGATCCTCCTTGTCCTTTTCCAGGCGCCTCTCCAGTTCCGTCTGCATTCTCTTTTCCGCAGCCATGGCCTCCACCATGGCTTCTTTCTTGCTGACCTTTTCCTTGGCCCTCAGGTGAGCCTCGCGAAGCGAGGCGATCCCTCCGTCCTTTTCTTCCAGCTCCAGGTTCATGGATTCGATCCTGGCCTGGCTCCTGGCGTGGTCCGCAGACCGGCCGATCTCCTCCTGCACCAGCGCTTCTGCGGATTTCATTCTCTCGCTCGACTCGTTTTTCATCTGCTCGTAGGCGTGGGCGTTCAGGATGAGCTCCAGGCGCTGGATCTCCTGACCGATGGCTTTGAACCTCTTGGCCTTTGCGGATTGCCGTTTGAGGGATCTCATCTGCTTTTCCACTTCCCCGAGGATGTCCTCCACCCGCTGCAGGTTCGCCTGGGTGGCCTCGATCTTCCTCTGGGATTCATCCACTTTCTTTTTGAACTTGGTGATCCCTGCGGCTTCCTCGATCATGGCCCTGGTTTCTTCGGGTTTCTGCTCGATGATCATGGTGATCTGGCCCTGACCGATGATCGAATAGGCCCTGTTCCCCAGGCCCGTGTCCATGAAGATCTCTTGAATGTCCTTGAGCCGACAGGGCATGTTGTTGATCAGGTATTCGCTCTCACCGGAGCGAAAAAGCCGTCGCGTCACTGCGAGTTCGGTGGCGTGGGAGAACTGGGGAGGAAAGGAGCCGTCGCCGTTTTCAAAAAGGATGGAGACTTCCGCCATGCCCAGGGGTTTGTGGTCCAGGGTGCCGTTGAAGATCACATCTTCCATTTGGCGGCCCCTGAGGAGCCGAGCGCTCTGCTCGCCCATGGCCCAGCGGATCGCGTCGACGATGTTGCTCTTGCCGCACCCATTGGGCCCCACGATGGCACTCAACCCCAGAGGAAAGGCAATATCCAGTTTGTCCACAAAGGACTTAAAGCCGAGCATGGAGACTTTTTTGATCTTCATGGAAACCTCCAGAGCCTTTGTTCAGCTGCGGGTAAATAATTTGTGATAGCCTCGCAAAAAGTCCGAAAACGGTCTTTTCTGTCATTCCCGCGGAGGCGGGAATCCAGTATTGCTAAGACCATCTAGACTCCCGCCTGCGCGGGAGTGACGACCCGGACGCCTTTTTGGGAGTTCATTGATTTATAAATGCATATCAGACGGGAAGGCCTTTGTAAAGAATAAATACTACAGAGTGTATGGGGAACGGAGAAAAACGACAATATGTTGTAGAGCAAGGAAGCTAACCTAGAACAAAATTGACAAGTTGAGATGATGTATATAAAATATGTCAACTTATTCTAAATTAGAGATAAGTATGAAACATTTTCCAAAAGGCCTGTTTTTTCTGCTTCTCCTGACTCCGACCCTTGCTCTTTGTCCCTGGGACTGGAGCGTTGCCCAGGAAAAGGACGAGGAGACCTACTCCATTTCCCTGACCCAGACAGCGGAACCGGACACAGAAACAGAGCAGGAGATCCGGGTGGTGGAGAAGAAGGAGTCCTTCAGTCTGGAGGGAAAGAAAGTCGTCACGGAAACCTACACGGTGAAAAAAGGAGATCACCTCTGGCAGCTTCTGAGGGAAAGGGGTCTCCTGGAAAACAAGAGCCTTCCCGAGCTCCTGGCTGCGCTCAAGAAACTGAACAGTTCCTTTTCGAACCTCGACCGGATCTATCCCGGTGACAAGATCGTCATTCCCCTCACCATCACCCCGGCCAAGGGGCTTCAGGTCGCACACAAGGGGGAAGAGACCGTCATCTCCCTGGACCAGTTGAAGGACTTGAAACTGGAGAACTACACGGTGCAGCAGGGGGACAGTTTGATCAAAGTCGTGAAGGGCCGCTACAGCCTCAGAGACGAGCAGGTGAGTGAGGCCTATCTCCAGGTTCTGGCCAAGCTCAACCCGGGCATTCAGAATCTCGACCGCATCTATCCGGGTCAGGTGGTCCGGCTCCCCATTTACACGCCTCAGATTGTCCGGATGCCGATTCAACGCGAAAGGCCCGCCCGGCCTGTGGAGACCGCGCAGGCTTCTGCGGTGACCCCTTCCCCTTCGACCGAACAACCCAAAGGCCCGCCTGCCCTGAGCAAGCAGCTCACGGAGTTTTTCGCCCTCCTGGGAGAGGAGTGGATCAACACGGGCGAGCATTTCATTCCCCTGAAGGCCGGCGGCCAGCTCAACCTCAAGGCCGAAGCCTTTCCTGTCCTGAGCCTCAGCAACGGCCAGCGCGTCATCGTGGACCTTCACCGAGAACTGCCGGAAAAGATGGCCCAGGTGATCGCCGCCAACTGGGAGAACTACCGGGTCGTCACCTTCAAGGGTGACGAAGACCTGAGGGCCGCGCTGAACAAGATCCTCGCCGCCTGCG
>JALOPA010000084.1 GCA_025454125.1 Thermodesulfobacteriota bacterium | reverse complement strand
CTCCTCCTCAAGATTTCACCCGATCGCTGTCTGTATGATAACTGAGCAACGTACAATAGCGTTTGCATGCACCCGGCCTTTCCAGACAGGGCTGATACCTTTTCCTGCGTTCCAAGGCCGCCAGAGGCGGCCAAGTCTCACGGGCTTGTGGCACGGACAAACCAGTTTTACGGCTTCCTAAGAAGTCGTCACCCCGGTGAAAACCGGGGTCCAGATATTCTGTAGGTGCTCGAAGAACCTGGATTCCGGCTTTCGCCGGAATGACGAAAAAGACGGTCTTGCGACTTCTTACGAGTTCATCAAGTTTGTCCGTGCCACCAGAGTCACTCCGGAAAAGGCACCAGCCCTGTCCGAGGTGAGGCTTAATTGAACCTTACTAAAGACCTATCTTCCAGCCAGCCGGTCCAGGATGATGGCCGCCGCCGACCTCACAGAGAGGTGATTGTATCCGGTGGTGCCTTCAACCGGGGCCAGCAGGTAGTCGGCCTTTTTGAACAGGTCGTCCACCAGACCCCATGCTGTTCCAAAAAGAAGAAGGATCACCTGGTCCGCCATGACCATGGCCCTGGCTTGCGCGTAGGTCAGGCCGGGCACCTTTTTCCTCGATGCATCCGTCACAATGAGGACAGGCCTTTCCGCTTCCCGGGTCGTGATTTCATCCATACACGCATCGAGAGAAGAAGAAACGGCCATCAGCTCCAGAGCCTCTTTCCGGGTCCGGTTGTACTCTGCCCCGTACCCGACGGTCCAATGGTTCAGCACGCGCCGGGCAAGCTCCTGCTGATCCTCCAGAGGGGTGATCACGAAAAAAGTCTTCACCCCGTATGTCTTGGCCAGCCTCGAGCAATCGTGAAGGTCAAAGGTCGTGATCGCCGAGGCAATGGTCTCGTAGTTCTTGTTGTAGACGGGGTAATGAAGCAACCCCACGTGAAGCCTCATGTTCCCTCAATCGGCAAATCAGCAGTAACGAGTCCGCTCCCGCCTGCCAAAGCCAAGAGCGGCAGGCCGGTCGCTGACGAGTGACAAGTCACGAGTCATTCTTTGTTTTCTCGTTGCTTGTCACTTGTTACTCGTTACTCGTCACTCTCCTCTCAGCTTCGCGAGGATGCGCTTGTCTTCCTCGGTCAGCTTCGCTTTCTCCAGAAGATCCGGCCTTCGTTCAAGGGTCCGTTTCAAGGACTCGGTCCTTCGCCACTCCCGGATCTTCTCGTGGTCGCCGGAGAGCAGGATTTCCGGCACCCCGAGGTTCTTGAACACCCTCGGCCGCGTGTACTGAGGATACTCGAGGAGCCCGTCCTCAAAGGAATCCTCCTGGGCGGACTTCTCGCCTCCCAGCACGCCCGGCACCAGACGGCTCACCGCGTCCATGACCACCATGGCCGCCGTCTCTCCGCCGCTCAGAACATAATCCCCGATGGAGAGTTCCAGGTCGACGCAGGTCGTCCGGATTCTCTCGTCCACGCCTTCGTAGCGCCCGCAAATGAGGATGAGCTGCTCCATGCGGGACAGGTCCCAGGCCAGGGGCTGATCCAACAACCGGCCCTGGGGAGTGAGGAGCACCACCAGGGATCGGTCCTTTGCTCTGTCGATCGACTCCAGCGCCCTTGAGATGGGCCCCGGCTTCATCACCATGCCCTGGCCCCCGCCGAAGGGCGTGTCGTCGGTGACCAGGTGCCGCCCCCTGGCAAAGGAGCGAATGTTCACCAGGCGAATGTCCACCAGGCCGGCCTTCACCGCACGGCCCAGGATCGTCTCCTTCAGGAAAGGCAAAAACAGCTCAGGAAAAAGAGTGAGAACATCAAACCTCATTCAAACCCAGAAGCCCTTCCACTTCAAAGAGGATCATTTTCCCGTTTTCCAGATCGATCGTCTTCACCACATCATGGATGGCGGGGATGAGGAACTCCTCTTTTCCTTCCCGGACCACGTAAATGTCATTGGCCGCCGTCGATACGATCTCTTCCAGAGTGCCCAGGCAGCGGCCGGTCTCCAGATAAACCTCGAGACCGATCAGCTCGTGCCAGAAATACTCATCCTCCCCGCGGCTCACCGCTGCTTTGCGGATGAAGATTTCCGCGCCATGGTAGGGTTCGACTTGATCTCTGGACTCCACTCCCTCCAGCCGAATCAGCGATCCCCCCTTGTGAGGTGCGGCAGAAAGGATCCCGTACTCGGAGATTTCTCCGTGGCTCTGCTTGAGATAAAGCCTTCCCGCTGCGAGCAGGGTCTCCTCCGACCGGGCATAGGATTCGATCTTCAGAAGTCCTCTCAGCCCGTGCGGTCCGATGACCCTCCCGATCAGGAGGAGCGCTTCAGGAGAAACCTTGCTCAACCTTACTCGATGATCTCCAGAACCGATCTCTTGTTGATTTTCGTGGACGCTGCGCTGAGAATCGTTCTCATGGCCCGGGCGGTCCTGCCCTGCTTGCCGATCACTTTTCCCAGATCTTCTTTGGCCACTTTGAGTTCGATCACAGAGGTCTGCTCCCCTTCGATCTCCGTTACGACCACCTCTTCCGGCTTGTCAACCAACGCTTTGGCGATGTACGTGATCAGTTCCTTCATCTGCATACCCCCTCCTTCCAGAGTGGAACAAGTCCGTTGGATGTGAGGTCCTAGCCTTTGGAACTCTTCAGCAACCCTTCCTTTTTCAAAATGGATCGCGCGGATTCCGAGAGCGTGGCTCCCTTGTCCAGCCAATGGGTCACTTTCTCCTTGTGAAGCTTGATGAGAGCCGGATTCTTGGTCGGGTCATAGGACCCGAGGATTTCCAGGAACTTTCCGTCCCGTGGCGATTCCGAGTTTGCAGCAACCAAACGATAGTAGGGTTTCTTCTTAGCCCCCAACCTGGTCAATCTAATCCTTACAGCCATTCCTTTTACCACCCCCTTTTATTGTGAAAGTGCAGAAATCAGTGAAAGATGGACGGCATCCCCTGCAACCCTTTTCGGGTCAGGTTCTCCATCATTTTTTTTGTCTGTGCGAAGTTCTTCAAAAGCCGGTTCACATCTTGAATGGTCGTTCCGCTCCCGAGGGAGATTCGCCTTCGTCGACTGCCGTTGATGATCTTGTAGTTCTCTCGTTCCTCCTTGGTCATGGAATTGATGATCGCCTCGACCCTGACCAGCTCCTTCTCATCGGGCTTCATGTTCTTGAGCTGCTTGAGCTGACCCAGGCCGGGGATCATGCTCATGATCTGCTCCAGGGAGCCCAGCTTCTTCAGCTGCCTGAGCTGACCCAGGAAGTCCTCCAAGTCGAACTCGCGCTTCTTAAGCTTCTTGGCGAGCTTCAGGGCCTCTTTTTCATCGAACTCCTCCTGGGCTTTCTCGATGAGGGAAAGCATGTCTCCCATACCGAGGATCCGGGAGGCCAACCGGTCCGGGAAAAAAGGCTCCAGCGCGTCGAGCTTCTCTCCCACGCCGATGAACTTGATGGGCTTGTCCGTCACCGCCTTGACAGAGAGCGCAGCCCCTCCTCTTGCATCGCCCTCCATCTTGGTCAGGATCACCCCTGAAATGTCCAGGAGGTCGTTGAAGTGTTTGGCCACGTTCACAGCGTCCTGGCCGGTCATGGCGTCCGCCACCAGGAGGATCTCCGTGGGGGTGACCCTCTGCTTGATCCTCACCAGCTCAGCCATGAGCTCGTCGTCGATGTGGAGCCGGCCTGCCGTATCCAGGATCAGGATGTCCGCACCCGCGGCGCCGGCTCCGGCCAGAGCCTCCTGGCACGTGTCTTCAGGCTTCCGGCTCTTGTCGGTGTCGTACACGGGAATCCCCAGCTGGCTTCCCAGCTTCTTGAGCTGGTCAATGGCCGCAGGCCGGTAAATGTCGGCCGGGACCAGATAGGGGTTCCTGCCCTTTTTCCGAAGGTGAAGCGCCAGCTTGCCCGCGGTCGTCGTTTTTCCCGAGCCCTGAAGCCCCACCAGCATCAAGGTGAAGGGGGTCCGGCCTGTGAGATTGAGCTCCTGCCGGGCTCCTCCCATGAGCCGGATCAGTTCCTCATAGACGATCTTGATGACCTGCTGTCCCGGGGTGAGGCTGTCGAGGACCTCTTGCCCCATGGCGCTCTGGCGGATGTCTTCAACGAACTTCTTGACGACCTTGTAGTTCACATCCGCTTCGAGCAAGGCCATCCGGACTTCTTTGAGAGCCTCCTGGATGTTTTTCTCTGTGAGCCTTCCCTGTCCCTTCAGTTTCTTGAAGGTTCTGCCCAGTTTCTCCGATAGACTCTCAAACATGAAAAAGGCCTGCCGTCGTCAATAGCAAACGATCAAGGTAATCGTTTTTACCGCACTGTGTCAAGAAAAATGAGATTCGCCCTGCACGCAGGGGATAAGGGTTAGATTTGGTCAAATTCTATCACAAGTTGTGGAGTTTTTCTAAAGACTTTTTTGAAGCCTTTCGTGAATTTTCCGGTTGCCCCGAAAGGGCTTCCCCTTTACTATTATTCTTTCCACAATGAGATGAAGATGAGATCAATGGGAACCCAGCCACCTTGTAAACTGAAAGGTTTTTCGCTCCGTGAGCCTTAGCGCCCTTCACGACGACGCGGTGATTCAACCCAGAAAAGGGAGAAACGACCCGCTCCTAGGGCCCGATGTGCTCATGGTGGCCATCGGCCAGGATCTCATGAGGCTCTCGAAACTCGAAACCATGGATTGCTTTGACCAGGGGTTCTTCAAGATCTTCCGGCGTGAAACAGGCGCCGGCCTGAGCCTGGCCGGCCCGTTTCTGGGGGCTCCACAGGCGGCCATGGTCCTGGAGAAAATCATTGCCCTCGGCGCGAAGCGGATCTGCCTGTTTGGCTGGTGCGGCTCGCTTCAGCCGGACCTCAACATCGGAGACCTCGTGATTCCTCTCCATGCCCTTTCCGAGGAGGGGACCTCGGAGCACTATCCTCTGGGCCCCAAAAAGCCGGGCACAGACCAGGAGCTCAACCGGACTCTGGAGCAGGCCCTGGATCAGGAGGGGCTGCCATTTCGGAAAGGCACGGTGTGGACCACTGACGCGCCGTACCGTGAAACCCTTGCGAAAGTGGCGGCCTACCGGGACAGGGGAGTTCTGGCCGTCGAAATGGAAATGTCCGCCCTCATGACCGTGGCGATCTACCGCTCCGTGAAATTCTCGGGCCTTCTGGTCGTCTCAGACGGGCTTTCCGATCTCAAGTGGCACAGGGGATTCGCGAGCCCGGTTTTCAAAAAGCGGTGTGAGCTGACCGGGAAGCTCCTCCTGGAACTATTTGATTAACCGGCTGCTGAATAAAAGTGACAAGTGCCAAGTAACGAGTGACAAGTTAATGTCTGAATCTCGTCACTTGTTACCCGTGACTCCTTACTGAAATGGGCGCCGTGTCTCTAAGCGTTTTCAAGGCAAGGAACGATGACTAGAAATGAACAACCATTTGTAGCCGGAGCCTTCGACGAAAAGGACCTGTTGGCCTTTGACAGAGAGATCCGCAAATTTCTAAAAGAACCTTCAGCGCTGCAGTATGTTGTCGAGCCGAAGATCACGGGTGCCGACGTGGTCCTGATCTACGGGCAGGGCTCCCTCAGGTCCGCTTCGACGCAATCAGGGCCGGTCACTGCGAGCGTCAAGACGATCCTCACCGTGCCCCTCACGTTCATCCCTCTGCGAAAGGAAACCCCCGTTCCTGACCGGCTTGAAATCATGGCGGACGTTTACATGGAGACCGAGGCTCTCCTGCGGTTGAACGAGGACCGGGCGGCCAAGAAGCAGCCTGCCTTTTCCAGCCCGAGGGCCGCGATTGAGGACTCCCTGTACCAGGGCGATCCCAGGATATCGTCCAAACGAGCCCTGAACTACTTTTGTACGGGCACGGGATCAAGGGCGGGAATTCAAGCGGCAACTCACTACGAGCTTATGCTTGCCTTGCAGGAGCTCGGTCTCCGGGTGAACAGGCCCCACATCAAAGCGGGTCGTGGAATCTATGAAGTAATGGACCACTGCCGGCAACTGAGAGAGGCAAGAGAGAATTTCCCTTACCCGGTTGAGGGCGCTCGGGTCCGGGTGAATTCGCTTGATCTGCAGGCAAGATTGAGCCTTGCTTCCGGGAATCCGCCTGGAACGGCGATGTTCATGTTTTGAAGGATTGCTTTTCCCTTGTGACTCGTCACTCGTCATTTATGCGCCTCTGGCGCACTCGTCACTTGTCACTCGTCACTGATTTAAGAGGATGATCATGGACAACATCCGGGTGAGGATGATGATTGAAGGCAGGGTGCAGGGGGTTTGGTTCCGTGAAAGCACCCGCAAACAAGCCGAGCGTCTGGGCGTTCGCGGATGGGTCAGGAACCGGCGTGAAGGGACGGTCGAGGTGGTCGCTGAAGGTCCCGAACAGAGCGTCAGAAAGCTGGTCGAGTGGTGCCATCAAGGGCCTCCGTCGGCCCGCGTCATCCGCGTCCTGGAGACCCCGGAGGCCTTCCAGGGGGAATTCGCCTCCTTTGAGGTTGAGTATTCGTGTTGAAAATGGTAGGGATCTGACATCAACGTTTCTGTGTGACAAACAATTCCTACGCTGGAACAAGGGCTTGAGAATGGATCAGCAGGTGCAAGGTGCAGGGTGCAGGGTTCAAGGCATTGTGGAAACGGGACACGGCGCAGCCTACTCTGCCGAAGGTGCTGCGGCTGCGAAGGCTGGACGGGACACGGCACACGGACAAACCCCCTGTGCACGCATGACAAAAAGCGTGGTGCAGCTTGGTCTGTTTTTTCTGCTTTGCCTCGCTCTGGTCGCAGCCAGCGGGTGTTCGACAACCAAGAAGCTCTATGACAAAATCACCCCCGGGTCCTCAGGGCTTAAGAAACGAGTCCTCGTCCTCCCCTTCTGGGATCAAGCCGGGCTCGGAGAGGAAAAAATGGAGCAGCTCACAGCTCAGTTCCTTTCTCTTCTCAACAGAGACGGCGCCTTCATTATTGAAAAAGGCAGGAGACTTACAGCCGCCTCGGACAGGGCAAGGTCCCCCGAGTTCGGTATTGTGACCGATCCGGAGCAGGCCAGGAGAGCCGATCAGATGGGCATCAATGTGATGATCACGGCCGTGTGCACTCCTTTTGACACAAAAAGGATCAAGACCGGGATCTGGCCCTTCCGCAAGATAAAGGATGAGACCGAAATCGCCATGTACGTGAACGCCTTTGACGTCATCAACGGCACGCTTCTGTTGACCCGGTTCGAGAGCGTCAAGGTGAGGACCACCGCGGACCTCTTTGACGAAGACGAAGACGAGCTCG
>JALOPA010000083.1 GCA_025454125.1 Thermodesulfobacteriota bacterium | reverse complement strand
CGGCCAACATCCGCATCAACGACCCGGTTCTCGCAGAGCAAGCCCTTGCAGAGGGCAAGGCCGACCTGATTGCCATGTGCAGCCCTCTCATTGCCGACCCGGAGCTTCCGAACAAAGCCAAAGAAGGGCGCCTGGAGGACATCCGGATGTGCACCGGGTGCTGCACCTGCTGGAGCGACCTGGCTGAGAAGTTCCAGCCCATCGGGTGTTCCGTCAATGCGCAGGTCGGGAAGGAAACCCAGCTCGTGATCACGCCTGCCAAGGAGCCCAAGACGGTCTGGGTTATCGGCGGAGGACCGGGAGGTATGGAGGCAGCCCGCGTGGCTTCTCTACGAGGGCACAAGGTCACCCTTTTTGAAAAGCAGGACCGGCTGGGCGGGCAGCTTCTTTACGCGGATCTGCCGCCCTACAAAGGGGAATGGAAGCATTTCATTCAATACCTGAGCACTCAGATCAGGAAACTTGGCGTGGAGGTGAGGCTCGGCAAGGAGATCACCGTGAAAGACGTTGAAAACGGTAAACCGGATGCGGCCGTGGTTGCCACAGGAGCAAAGCCCCTGATCCCTCCCATCCCCGGAGCACAAGGCAGGAACGTGGCCACAGCGATTGATGTGCTCACAGGCAAAAGAACGGTCCCCCGCTCAGCGGTGATCATTGGGGGAGGGTCGCTTGGGTGCGAAACAGCAGAGTTTCTTGCTGAAAAGGGCAGAAAGGTGACGGTGCTGGAGATGCTACCCCGCATGGGCAATGACATCGATCTCTGGAACCGGTGGGTGATTCTTGACAGGATGAGCGCTTCCGGCATTCAGATGGAACCAAACACCAAGGCTCAAGAAATTACCGATAAGGGAGTCGGTGCGGCGACAGAAGGCAAGCCACGCTTCTTCCCCTGCGACACGGTGGTTCTAGCCGCGGGCGCAAAAGAGGATAATGCCTTGGCTCTGGCCCTGGAAGGCAAGGGCCTCGCCCTCTACAAGGTGGGAGACTGTTTGAAGCCGCAGAAGGTGAAACAGGCGGTGGAAGATGGATTTAATGCAGGCTTGAAGATTTAGACACACGGTAAGTCGGCGTTCTCGTTTTACAAACCTCGAAAAACTGACAGGAGGAGCACATGAAAGGGAAAAGGAGCGTATGGGCGATTGTATTGGGATTGGCGTTTCTTCTCTGCCCGAGTGCAGGACAGGCCGCGGATTTCCAGTGGCCCAAGATGCTGACCATTGCCACACCGGCCATGGGCAGCAACTCCTACAACATTGACCTGGCCTGGGCAAACAAACTTGAAGAAGGGACCGGCATGAAGGTGCGCCTCCTCCCTGAGGAGTCCACCAGCGCCAAGTGGGCCAACGTGAAAAGCGGCCGCTTTGACATGATTCAGGACACCATGGGCTACATCGCCGGTTGGATGATGGAAGGCAAGGAAGGTTTCCAGACCCAGCAGGGAGGCCCTTTTAACGCGCGCCTTTTCTGGGTTAACCAGGACTATTGTTTTGTCATCTTTACCCGGGGCGACTCTCAGTTGAAATCCATCTATGATATTCCCAAAATGGGAAAAAGCTGCAGGATCATTCACTGGACCGTTCCTGCGGGCATAGACATCATCAAGGCACTCCTCGCCTGGGTGAACCTGACGGTCAATGACGTCACCCTGGTCGAAACAGGAAGTTACGTGGCCTCCACGAAGATGATCGCTGAAGGCAAAGGCGACATCAGCGTGTTCGGTGTCCCGCCCTCGTCTGTTTTCATGGAAGCCTTTGCCAATCCTGACAAACTGCGCGTTCTTCCCTTTGATCCGGACAAAAATCCGGAGGGAGCCAAGAAGTTCCGCCAGTACCTTGCGGCTTATGGTTTCCCGAAGGTCGTTGGAGGGCCTCAGGAGTTCCAGGGCGTGACCGGCTGGGGTTCGCCGGGCGGGTTTGTGTGCAGGGCGGAAATGGATACCGAGCTGGTTTACAACATGGCCAAGTGGACCGTGGACAATTTTGACAAAATCAAGGATCTCCATCCCTTCATCAAAGCCTATCAAGGCCTTGAATCGAATCTGAAGTTCTTCAGCGAGCAGTACTTCCCGCTCCATGACGGGGTCGTGAAGTACCTCAAAGAAAAAGGGGTGTGGTCGGAGGCCTTTGAAAAAAGGCAGCAGTACAACCTGAAGGTTTTTAACGGCTACAGTGAAGGATACAAGAAAACCCTGGCCGCAGCCCAGTCCAAGAACATCCCCATCGATCCGGGCAATGCCCAGTGGGTTGACCTCTGGGAGAACTACAAGAAAGAAAACAAGCTTCCCAGGATCACGGTCTTGACTGATAAAGAGATCGAGGAAGCTCTCAAGACGATGAAATAAACTTCGTATCGAGTTCAGGCCTCTCGAGGCTGTCCGGCATGGGATTTCTGCGGTTGCAGGACAGCCTCCCGATGTCCTTTCCACCCATGGCCGCCCAACGAAAGGAAACGCTCATGGCAGAACAGAGCAAAACTCCTGAGTTTGATCCAAGCCGTTACAAGCAGCTCCCGCCTTATCTTAGGGTTATCTTTTTCATTTTTTCCGCTTTGGGAATTGCAACCGCCACGATCTACATGACCAACACGACCCTTTTCGGCTGGGCTATGCCTTCGAGCGTCTACTTCTATCTCCTTTATCTCTTTTTCCTTCCCCTGGCCTATCTGGTCATGCCTGCAAGAGCCAAGGATCGTGCCGGAGTGCCATGGTACGATCTTTTGGCAGCAGGCCTGTGCTTCGCGATTCCCATGTACTTTATACGTTACTATTACCAGATCGTTTTTGTGGGGTGGCTTCCGGCTCCAACCACCTCTGCTTTCTTAATCGGCTTGGTGTACAGCGCGCTCATCCTCGAAGCCTGCCGGAGAATGGGCGGCACTGTCTTCTTTCTCGTCTGTCTCGGTGTGGGCCTCTACCCGTTGGTTTCTCAGCACATGCCGAGCATCCTCTTCGGCATCGGGTACAGCTTCAAGGAGATTATCAGCTACGCGATTTACGGAGGCGAAGGCATTATCGGGATGCCCGGGAAATTGACAGGAGGCATTCTTGTCGGATTCCTCATTTTTGCAGGCATGCTTATCTCCTCTGGCGCAGGAGAGTTTTTCCTGAACCTGGCCACAGCCATGATGGGCCTTTTCCGAGGCGGGCCTGCCAAGGTGGCGGTCCTCTCCAGCGGCTTCTTCGGAATGCTGAGCGGAAGCCCCATCTCAAACGTCATCTCCACAGGGACCATCACCATCCCTGCCATGAAAAAAATCGGCTATCCTCCCCACTATGCCGGCGCTATCGAAGCCTGCGCCTCCACAGGGGGTGTTCTCATGCCCCCGGTCATGGGCATGATCATTTTCGTCATGGTGATCATCACGAGCATTCCCTATGCGGAAATCATGGTGGCAGCGGCCGTGCCTGCGTTTCTCTACTACGCCGCCCTGCTCGTTCAGGTGGACCTCCACGCGGCAAGGCACGGTTTCAAGGGGACCCCCAGGCAGGACATTCCCCCTTTCTGGAAAACCATGAAAGAGGGATGGCACTTTATTACGGTGATCGTGTTCCTAGTGTGGGGCCTTCTTTACATGCGATGGGCCGAGGTGACGCCTTACTATGCCTCGGGCCTGCTGCTCGTTCTTTCTTACTTCAACAAGAAGACCCGCATGACTCCCAGGCGCATTGCAGCAGCCATTGACTCCATCGGCAAATTGATCGCCCAGATGGTGGCGTTGATCCTTCCTTTCACCTTCATTCTCGTAGGCCTGGTCATCACCGGCACCTCCGCCTCCTTTGCCGCAGGGCTTGTTTCCCTGGGCGGCGGCAACGTGTATCTCATCCTCCTCCTGACCATTCTCGCCTGCTACCTTCTCGGGACCGTGGGTTTTGACATTGCGGCCTACATTTTCCTCGCCATCAGCGTGGCGCCTGCCCTGGAACAGCTCGGCCTCAACAAGATGGCGGTTCACCTGTTCCTCGTTTACTACCCGATGCTCGCCGTATTGACGCCGCCTGTGGCGCTTGCCGCTTTCGTGGGCGCCGCCATTGCCGGCGCTAGCCCCATGAAGACAGGCTGGACGGCCATGAGGCTGGGGATCGTCATTTACTTTATCCCTCTTCTTTTTGTCCTGGAACCCTCCATGGTGCTGCAGGGGCCCTGGCAGGATACTCTTTTCCATGCAGGGACTTGTTTTCTGGGAATTCTGGTCCTTGCTTTCGGTCTTGAAGGGTTTATTTGGGGACTCGGAAGAGTGGAGGAGCCGTGGAAAAGAGCGGCCCTCTTCGTGGCAGGAGTCGCCATGTCCTTGCCGAGCAATACCTCCACTCTCATCGGAGCCTTAGCCACCCTGGTGATGCTGGCCGTTGAATTGGCCGCCAAAAAGGCAAAGCGGAGCTAACCATGGATTTCGAATTGAACGAAACACAGCAGATGTATCGGGCTATGGCCAAGAAGTTCGCCGAGAACGAAATCAAACCCGTTGCTCTGGAATACGACCGGAAAGTCAACCCCAGGGAGGCGATCCCTCTCGGCCTTTACCGCAAAGGCATGGAGCAGGGTTTTCATTTGATGATCATCCCTGCTTCATACGGAGGCACGGGTCTGGACGCCGTCACGACGCTCGTCATTCTCGAGGAACTGGCCTTTGGGGATGCCGGATATGCCACGACCTGGCACGTGAACAATATTTCCATCACCACGCTCCTGAACCTAGGTTCGGAGGAGCAAGGCCGGCGCTTCATGGAACCGATCCTGGGACCGCAGGGCGGAGTGGCCGCCATCTCCACGACAGAGCCGGACGGGGGGGTGACCAGCGCCGGCATGGTCGATCCCCTTCATTTCGTGTTCAGCACAAAAGCCGTGCTGGAAGGAGACGACTGGGTCATTAACGGCGCCAAGAGCTATTGCAGCAATGCCGGCCTTCCCTTTGCCAGATGGGTCATGGTGTTCTGTCGCTCGGATATGACCAGGACCGGTTGGGAATCCACAGTGCCTCTCATTGTCCCGACCACAGCACCAGGGGTCATCCTGACCACTGAGGAGGACAAGATGGGGCAGCGTCTCTCCAATACGCAGTCCATCACTTTTGACAACGCCCGGGTGCCGAAATCCAATGCCGTGGGGGGAGGCGGACGCGGCATCGTGGGCGGAAGCAGGGTCGTCACCTATGAGCACGACTCCGCGGTCGCCATCATGGCCGTTGGCTGTGCTCGGGCCGCCTATGAAGAAGCTCTCGGATGGGCCAGACAGAGAGCCGTCCTCGGCAAGCCCATTATCCAGTACCAGATGATCCAGGCCAAGATCGCCGACATGTTTATCGGTCTGGAAGCCGCTCGCACTCTCGCGTATCGCGTCGCGGGCTACTCGGATAGCCATGCGCAGATGGACCTGAAATTGGGCCGCACGGTCAAAGTGTTCGCCACGGAGACGGCGAACCGCGTGACGAACGATGCCCTGCAGGTCCTCGGCGGGATCGGGTACTGTAAAGGCACGGTCACTGAGAAATGCTACCGCGATCTGCGGGTGACTACCATCTACGAAGGAACCAATGAAGCCCAGCGCATTAGTCTTAGCCGCATGATCGAGCTGGGTCTGTAGAAGAAGTGACAAGTGACGAGTGACAAGTTATTGTCGTGATCTCGCCCCTTGTTTCTATAGAGGCTCTTTTGCAGGACCCTGCTACGCACCCCCTGATGCTCAATGGAGAAACCTAAGAAAGAAGCATCACGCCCTGAGTTCTTCTACGGGTGGATCATCGCCTTTTCCCTCCTCGTGATCTATTTCCTCGCCGACGGCATCTCCCTCACGGTTCCGCCGGTTCTCTATCCTTCACTCATCAAAGAGTTCGGTGTCTCGGAGGGTGCTGTTTCTTTCTGCGGGGCCCTCACTCTCATGGTTGCAGGGATGGCCGCTCCTTTTGCCGGAGTGCTGCTGGACCGTTTCGGCGGCCGCAGCATGATGGCTGCCGGCCTGATCCTTCTCGGCCTTTGCGGAATCCTCTATGTGCAGTCTTCCGCCCTCTGGCACCTCTATCTGCTTCATGCTCTTCTCGGGATCGGCCTGGTCTTTTGCGGCATGCTGAGCCTTGTGGTCCTCGTCTCCAACTGGTTCGTGGCGCGGCGGAGCACGGTCCTCGGCATGGTCCTCGCGGGTTCGAGTCTTTCAGGCGGAATCCTTCCCAATCTCCTGGCTCCCATCGTTTCCAATCCCTTGTGCGGATGGCGCTGGGCATACGGGTTGGTCCTTGGGCTTTTGCTTCTCATCGCTCTGCCTCTGGCGCTTTTTGTGATCAAAGAAAAGCCTTCAGACCTGGGCGTTCATCCTGACGGCAAACCTCCATACCCGGAGGCCGAAGGGGGAGACAGGAGCACTCCTCTTTCCAAGAGCGTGCCCTTTTGCCGTGCAAAAGGGCAGATGGTTTTTTGGGTCTTTGCCGTGTGCCTTGCGGCTCTGTGGTTTTCCGTATTCGTGTTCCAAAGCCAGCTCATCATTTTCATCAAACAGGATCTCGGGTTCACTCAGAGACTGGCTTCCTTTTGCTTCAGTCTCATCTTCGTTTCCAGCGTGACAGGGAACCTCTGTTTCAGCGCCCTCAGCGACCGCCTGGGCAAACACCGGGTGATTTTTTTCACGGCTCTTATGCTCTTTCTCGGAAGTTTCCTCCTCTTGGACTTTTCCTTGAGCGGCGATGCCCTGTCCCTTGAGCTCACGAAGAGCGTAGCCAGAATCCTCGCTTTTTCCGTTCTCTTCGGTTTGGGATACGGAGGGACCTTCACGATTCTCAAGGCCATGATCTCGGATCACTTCGGCCCAGGCGAATTGGGCCGCATATTGGGGGCGTTGACCTTCATCGGGACGGCCGGGGGCTTTGCCGGCATCTCCTCAAGCGGTTTTCTGAGGACATGGACAGGGAGCTATCTGATTCCTTTTGCCGTCGTCTCCGCGCTGTGCGCGATCATGGCGGCTCTTCTTCTCTTTCTCAATCGGCTGGCCAGAGGGACCCATTAAGCCCTCCGCATTTTTTTCTTGATTCCTGTTATGTTAATAATAATATAAGGTAGCTTGAAGGGTTGCTCAACCCCTGAGAAGATCCTTCCTGGTTGCGGTTTAACCGGACGACAATGGTCCTTTGCGAGATTTTCTTGGTTTCCCGGATGGAGAAACGATATGAGAACTTTTGAAGAACTTCTTGCCTCCTCGGCCAAAGCACACGGGCATTTGTGCCCTGGGCAGGCGGTGGGCGTTAGAATGGCCATGCTGGGGTGCCGCCTCA
>JALOPA010000082.1 GCA_025454125.1 Thermodesulfobacteriota bacterium | reverse complement strand
AATGCTCCCGTCGGTGGTTGTCGTTTCCCTGGCAGGATTTCTGGCCGCGCTTGGCCTCAGTACCTATGCCGGGCCGTGGGGCATGAAATCCTTCAAGGATTTCGTGTTCACCATCGCCTATTCCAGGGCGGATCTGGGAATCCAGGAGAGGGTTTTTTCCGACCCCTTCAAGGGGGTGACCTTCTACGTGAGTGATTTTGCCCCTAAAGAAAGGATGATGAAGGATGTCTTTCTGGTGGATCGTCGCGATCAGGCCAGGCCGATGACGATAGTGGCCAGGGAAGGAAGGATTGATTCTCGCGAGGATCTGAGGTTGATCACGGTTCGCTTCTTCGACGGAACGATTTTCGTGGCGGACAAGAAGCAGGAGGAGGGGAGGGCCGGACGATCACCTTCAGCACCTATGATCTGGGGATAGGACTGGACGACATCATGCCGGCCCTGTCGGGTCGCGAAAAAGACCCCAAGGAGATGTCCTTCGCGGAACTGATGCAAGGCCTGAGAGGCCCACCCAAGCCGAACAGCCGGCAGCCGGAGATGCTCGTGGAACTCATGGAAAGGTTTTCCATTCCCTTTGCGGTCCTTCTCATGGGGCTCATCGGCGCGCCGTTGGGGGCACAACTTCGGGCCGGCGGCAGGCTCGTGGGCATTGTGGTGAGCCTCATGATCTTCCTCTTCTACTATCTGCTGCTCGTGGGGATGAGGAACATCGGGGGAACCGGCTTCCTGAGCCCTGCCGTGGGTTCGTGGATTCCTGTCTTGTTTCTGTTCTGTGCCTGCCTCTATCTGATGAAACGATCGGAAAAAGAGAAATCCGTGGCTCTCCTCGAACAGATCCTCCGCGTGAAAGATCACTCCTGATCTATTGCAACGAAGTCATTAAGGCCGTCACCCCGGCCCGCCCGAGGCGGATGAACTCGATCCGGGGTCCAGAACCGCAATGTTCCTTGTATGAAACTTGCACCCTTCTGAGAGTGAAAAGGCCCTTGTTGTGTCATTCCCGCGAATGAAGCCTGTCCCCGCGCAGGCGGGGACAGGCTTCATTCGCGGGAGTGACAACCTCGGGGGCTTCTTTCGAAGCCGCCAAGTTTCCTGTTCGATCGATCTTGCCGCCTCAGCGGGAAGCGGCTAGGCTGGATTCCGGCTTTCGCCGGAATGACGGAAACCGCCCTGTCCTGACGTTTACATGGACCCCGCTCACCCGTTATGACCATTTTGTCCAAATACGTGCTTAAGGAGTTTTACCGGCTCTTTGCCTTTTGCGAAGGGCTCTTTGTCTTCCTGTTTCTCATGGTCGACTTCCTGCAGAAGATCGACAATTTCATGGAGGCGAAGGCGACGAAAGCGGCCGTGCTGCTCTACTTTGTTTACAAGGCGCCTTTCATCGTGGTGAATATGGTGCCGGCGGCTGTTCTCATTTCGGTGATCATCCTCTTCACGTCGATGAAGAAGAAGAATGAGCTCACAGCCCTTCGAACCTCCGGTCTCAGTCTCTTTAGCCTCTGCAAAACCATGATCCTGGGGTCCCTGTTCATTGCGGTCGGCATGTTCCTGGTTTCCGAGACGGTGGTGCCTTACACGAGCTCCAAAGGGTACAGGATCTGGAACGTGGATGTGAGGAAGCAGGACCCCGGGCTCTTCTACGGGAAAGAAGAGATCTGGTACCGGGGCGGCAACGCGATTTACTGGATCCGCCAGTTCAACCCCAGAGACAAAACCATGGGAGACCCGACGTTCTACTTTTTTGACAGTGCCTTTCGTGTGACCAAGAGGCTTGAGGGCCGAAAGGGAGTCTGGAAAGGAGATCACTGGAGAATCGAAAACGGAATCCTCCAGGAGTTGAAAGAAGACGGCCAGTACGGATTCACGAAGTTCGAGACCTACGCACTCCGCATTCCGGAGTCGCCGGAGACCTTCATGCGCGGCACACGGAAACCGGAGGAAATGAGCTACTGGCAGCTCAAGGAATATGCGGAGACCGTGAGGCGCGAAGGCTACAACAGCGCCAAGTACCTGGTGGACATGAACATCAAGTTGGCCTTTCCCTTTATCAGCCTCATCCTTCTCACCATCGGTATTCCTCTATCCCTGGCGGTGAAAAAAGGGGGAACCCCTCTGGCCGTGTCCATAGGCATGGCCGTGTGCTTTCTCTATGTCCTCGTTTTGGGCTTTTCCCGCTCCCTGGGGCTCGCCGGCGTTCTGCCTCCGCTGTTCGCCGCGTGGGTGGCCAATTTCCTGTTTCTCTTCCTGGGCATCTACATGATGCTCCACATGGAGCGTTAGGATTTCACCACGGAGGCACAGAGGGCACAGAGAAGGGTTTCTGTTTTTCGGGAGTTACCGAAAAACAGAAATGTTCTGCTCAAAGCTGTAATGGGGGGTGGGCAACGTTCTCATCGTGAGGAGGCTATTCTCGCCTTTCGGTACCTCCCGAAAGGCGAGAAATTCTCCGTGTCCTCAGTGCCTCTACTGGTGAGCAGAGCAGGTGTTTATGAGACATCTGCGCGATTTATCCTCCTGGCTGGTTGTGTGAGCGGTAGAGGTTTCGCAGGAACGTGTCCTGGCGCAAGGGGCACGGAAAACGGCGAACAGTGAACGGTGAACAGTGTACGGTGAACAGTGAACGGAACACGATGTCCGATGAACCTATTCGAATCTTGAGAATCATTGCACGGCTCAACATCGGCGGGCCGGCGATCCAGGCCGTCACCTTGAGCGATCTTCTCTCCAGGGGCCGCTTCCGCACCCGCCTGGTTTGCGGACAGGTCGGCGCTCATGAGGGGGACATGTCCTATCTGGCCACCTCCAGGAACGTGGACCCCCTTGTTCTCCCGAGCCTTGGAAGGGAGATCTCCGCGCTCGACGACCTCCGGTCCTTCTCGGAACTGCGGAAAGTCATCGGGGAATTCCACCCTCACATCATTCACACCCACACGGCCAAAGCAGGGACTCTGGGAAGGCTCGCCGGCATCAGCGTGAACGCCCAGAGGATTTTCGGGAGAAAGATTCGCCTGGTCCACACCTTTCACGGCCACGTGTTTCACAGCTATTTCAGCCCCCGTAAGACACGGGTCTTCATGGCCATCGAACGGTTTCTTGCACGGTTTACAGACCGGATCATCGTCATCAGCGCCACCCAGAAAAAAGACATCTGTGACCGGTACCGAATCACCGACCCTCACCGGGTGCAGGTGGTCCCCCTGGGGTTTGACCTCTCGGGGTTCGAGAGGCTCGGCCCGCCACCGTCCCAGGGGGTTTTCTCCGTGGGAATCGTCGGCCGCCTGGCGCCGGTGAAAAACCATCGGATGCTCTTCGATGCGGTGAGAATCCTCAAAGAGCGTGGGGAAGATCAGTCCTTCCGTTTCTTCGTCGTGGGAGATGGGGAACTGCGGGAGACCCTGACAAAGGAAGCCGCCGCGCTCGGCATCGAAAAGAGTGTGGCGTTCAGCGGGTGGCAAAGGGAGATGCCGGACGTGTACCGAAAACTCGATGCCGTGGTCCTCACCTCTTTCAATGAAGGGACGCCGGTGAGCCTGATCGAAGCCATGGCAGCCGCCAGGCCGGTCCTTGCCACGGAGGTGGGCGGAGTCGGGGACCTCATGGGAGAGATTGACACCGAATCAGGGGAGGGCTATAAACTGGCTCGCCACGGTATTCTCGTCCCCTCGGAGGACAGCCGGGCCCTGGCCGAGGCGCTGCTTTTCGCCGCCAGGGAAAGGGGTTTGACGGCGGCCATGGCCCAACGGGCAAGGGAACACGTGCTCCAGACCTATTCCCTGGAAAGGCTTGTGGCGGACATGACGGCCCTCTATGACGGACTGCTGAGAAGCTAGAGTCACAGGACGATCTCTCCTGTCCTCACAGGGGCGGGGTCCACTTCCGTCATGCCCGCGAAGGCGGGCATCCAGGATCTCTTGCCCTTGTCTTCTGGATTCCCGCCTTCGCGGGAATGACATAAAACAGGGATGAAGGGGTTTCATCGATTTGTTCGGCCTCGGTAGCGCGCAGGGACGTTTCTGACAATGGAGAACTTGCTGGTTCATAACTTTCTCACTTTTCTAGGAGCTCTGGCCCTGAGTCTGGGCCTCACGCCCCTGGTGAGAAGCTTTGCCCTTCGGACAGGGCGGGTGGCTGTCCCCAAAGACACGCGGTGGCACAAGAAGGAAACCGCGCTCCTGGGCGGGGTCGCCATTTTCGTGTCTACCATGGCGGTGTGGCTTGCCGCAGCTTCGGTGCTGGGGTGGGAGAATTTCGGGAAGCCTTATATCCCCATCGCCCTCTGTGCTTCCGGGATGTTCGTGCTGGGGCTGATCGACGACCTGCACACCATGGACCCGCAGCACAAGCTCGCCGGCCAGATTGTGCTCACGTCCATTCTGGTCTTTCTCGGCTTTCGCCTCGAGTGGACCTCCTACAAAACCATAGATCTTTTTCTTTCCATTCTGTGGATCGTGGGGATCACCAACGCCTTCAACCTCCTCGACAACATGGACGGGCTTTCGGCCGGCGTTGCCTTGATCGCCGCCCTGTTCACCTTTCTGCTTCACCTGTCGAGCCCCGGCAGCGTCTCCCCTGCGGCAGTCCTTCTCATGACCGCCTCCTTCCTGGGAGCTCTCCTGGGGTTCCTGGTCTACAACTTCAATCCCGCTTCCGTCTTTATGGGCGATGCGGGGAGCCTGTTTATCGGCTTTGTCATGGCCTGCCTCATGACCATGGGAGGTTCGGTCCAGACACTGGGAGGGAACGTCGCCCACCTCCTGTCCGTGATCGCGATCCCCATCCTCATTGTGTTCATTCCCATTGTGGACACGGGGTTTGTGAGTTTCATGCGCAAGCTCTTCAGACGGCCCATTTCTCAGGGGGGCAAAGACCACTCGTCGCACCGCATGGTGGCGATCGGACTGTCCGAAAAAAAGTCCGTCATGGTCCTCTACGGCTTTTCCGTGGCTTCCGGGCTGGTCGCTCTGGCCATCCGGCATCTGAACATCGGTCTCAGTATCGTGCTGATCGCCTTGTACCTGCTTTTTGTCCTCCTCTTTTGGATCTACCTGGGAAGGGTCAAGGTCTACTCGGAAAAGTCGATTCTCTCCGAAGAAAGCGCGAGCGTCCTCACCCCTCTCCTCGTTCAGATCACTTACCGGCGCCGTCTTTTTGAGGTTCTGCTCGACGTGGTGCTCATCTCCGTGGCCTACTACAGCGCCTACCTGCTCCGTTTCGAGGGCCAGGTGGGCGGGGATTTCGACTTCTTCCTCAGGTCCCTGCCGATCATGCTCGCCTGCCAGACCTTCTCCTTTTACATCATGGGCGTCTACCGGGGGATATGGGAGAGCACGGGCATCAAGGATCTGATCGGGTATGTCAAGGCGATCACCATCGGCACGGTTATGCCCATGCTGATCCTGCTCTTCATTTACCGGTTCCAGAGTTTTTCCCGCGCCGTTTTCGTGATCTACTGGGTCGTCATGCTCATTCTGGTTTCCTTGTCGAGGCTCTCCTTCCGCCTCCTGGATGAGGGCGTCCGCCTTCCAAGCCGCAAGGGGGACCGCACGCTCATTTACGGGGCCGGGATCGGCGGACAATTCGCGCTGAAAGAAATCCAGAACAATCCGGACCTGGGCCTCCAGCTCGTCGGTTTTGTGGACGACAACCCCCGGCTTCGGGGAAGAAAGATCAAGGGCTACCCGGTTCTCGGCGGAGGAGAGAATCTGGGGGAAATCATCAGAGCCCATGACATCAAAACCGTCATCGTCTCTTTCAAGAGGGCGGGGGCCGAGAAGGCTTCCGACATCAGGGCCCTGTGCGACGGCCTGGGCGTGAAGGCCGATGTCAGGCAAATGCAGGTCCTGATCAGCTGAAGAGCCTGCCGGGACAGGCCGAGTTGACAATCCTTTTCAATCTGCCTATAAGAGGTCTCTGACCCAAAACACTCAGCGCCGTTTCCGTACACTCCTGAGCCCGCTCTGCCTCGTCTCCTCCTGGGGGGAGAGAGGACGCGGTGAAACGCGCGGCGAGGGACATTCACCACAAACCGTTCTGAAAGAGGAGAGGGGAGACAATGGACTTTGACCTTTCTATGGAACAAGAGATCCTCCGGAACAGCGTTCGCCAGTTTGCGGAAAAGGAAATCAAGCCGGTGGCGAGGGAACTCGACGAGAAAGAAGAGTTTTCCTACGACACGATGAAAAAGATGGGGGATCTGGGTCTGTTCGGCATGTTCGTGTCGGAAAAATACGGCGGCCAGGGAATGGACTACGTCTCCTACATCATTGCCACGGAGGAGGTGGCGCGGGTGGACCAGTCTCACGCGGCCACTGTCGCGGCCGGGAACTCCCTGGGCATCGGACCGCTCTACTACTTCGGCAACGAGGAACAAAAGAAAAAGCATCTTCCCCGGCTGTGCACGGGAGAGGCTCTCTGGGGATTCGGTCTGACAGAACCCAACGCGGGGTCGGATGCGGGCAACAGCCAGACCACCGCCTATCTCAAGGGGAACAAGTGGGTGATCAACGGGAGCAAAATCTTTATCACCAATGCGGCGACCAAAATCACGACGGGCATCACGGCTCTTTGCAGGACCGGGGCAAAGGCGGACGGTCGTCCCGAGCTCTCCTGCATTCTGGTCGAGGCCGGAACGCCGGGTCTGGTGGCGCAGGAAATGCACGGCAAGATGATGTGGAGGGGGTCGAACACGGCTCAGCTCTTTTTTGAAGACTGCACGGTTCCGGAGGAAAACCTCCTGGGGCCGCGGGGCCATGGCTTCTACCAGATGATGCAGACCCTGGACGGAGGGAGGCTCTCCATTGCGGCCATGGGGCTCGGCGGGGCGCAAGGCTGCTTTGAAATGGCCATGAAGTACAGCCGGGAGCGGGTCCAGTTCGGAAAGCCCATCTCCACCTACCAGGTCAACGCGTTCAAGCTGGCCGACATGGCCATGGAGATCGAGTGCGCGCGCCTGCTCCTCTACAAGGCCTGCTGGCTGAGAGACAAGAACAAACCCTTTCGCAAAGAAGCGGCCATGGCCAAGCTGTACTGCTCGGAGGTGATGTACCGCTGCGCCAATCATGCGGTTCAGCTCCACGGCGGTTATGGGCTGATGAAGGAGTACGATGTGGAGAGGTTCTACAGAGACCAGAAGCTGCTGGAGATCGGGGAAGGGACGTCCGAAGTGCAGAGAATCGTCATCTCAAGACTCATTGGAGCGGTGTAGGAATCGATTCAAGGCACACGGTGCAAGGTGCAAGGAATAGGAGAACGTAGGCGGGCGAGGCCCGGCTGAACGAATCATGCTCAAACGCATCCTAGGCAAAGATCTCGCCGGCTACGTCATGGCCCACCGCGGCTTGCTGATCATCTCCCTCGTGCTCACGGGGGTGTCGGCCGTTTTCATGGTCATTCCCGTTTATCTCCTTCAGCCTTTCATCGACGAAGGGATGAAAACCGGGACAGACCCGGTGTCCTGGAAGATCCCCTGGGTAACGATTCACATGGAGGGAGGACTTTCCTGGAACAAAACGGAGATCGTTCTTCTGGACGGGGTCTCGTCCAACCGGCTCGTGAGCGTGCTTGGGGCCATTGCCTTCTTCTTCATGTTGCTCCGGTCCGTGCTCAGCTATCTGAGTGAGCTCGCTTCCGCCGCCTTT
>JALOPA010000081.1 GCA_025454125.1 Thermodesulfobacteriota bacterium | reverse complement strand
CAGCTTCTCACGTGGATGAAGACGGTGACGGTCGCGTGCATCGGACCCGTGACGGCGAAGACGGCGGAGGAGAGAGGCCTGTCCGTCCATGTCACTCCTTCAGATTACACCATTGAAGCCCTGACCCAGGCGATTGTCGATTATTTCACGCATGGGGGAATCTTTCCCCAATGAAGTCTCGGAGGTTGCTGAAAAACTCCTGCTCCACAGGCTCAAAAACGGCCAGATGCAAGGCACCCGAAATCCCGAGGAATGAGACGTACATTCTAGTACGTCGCAGTGACGAGGGATGAGGGTAACGCCGCAGATGGGAGTTTTTCAGCAGCCTGCTGGTGTTCGCTAACTATCATGCCCACATCCCTGTCCATCAAAGGTCTGCTGAACCTGGTCATTGTTTACCTGGTCTGGGGGAGTACGTACCTTTTCATCCGGGTGGCGGTGCGCGAAGGGAGCGGTTTTCCTCCGTTCACCATGGTCGCCAGCCGAATATTGTGCGGCTCCGCGATCCTCTTTGCCCTGGCCTGGCTGCTCAAGAACCGCCTGTCCATTCCGCGCAGCGAACTCCGTTTGCTGCTTGTCTCCGGGTTGCTCCTCTGGCTTGGCGGAAACGGGATGGTCACCTGGGCGGAACGCCATGCGGATTCCGGTTATGCGGCGCTGATCCTCGGCACCACACCGATATGGGCGGTTCTTCTGGAAGGGATCCTGGACAGGGAAGTGCCCTCCCCCTTTCTCATCCTCTCCCTGCTGATCGGGTTCTCCGGACTTGGCGTGCTGGTCTGGCCCGTGCTTCAGCAAGGAATCAGGGCCGATCTTGCATCCACTGTCGCGCTGCTCATTGCAGCCGTGGTATGGCCTGCCGGATCTCTGATGTTGCAACGAACTCCGCCGAAGAGCGCTTCGGTGGTGGTGGCGGCCTACCAGCAGTTTTTCGGTGGTCTGGGGCTTGCCCTCACCGTTTGGGCGGCAGGAGAGCCCTGGCCCCAACCCGTCCCTTCTGCGTGGTTAAGCTGGGCCTATCTGGTCATTGCCGGCTCAGTGATCAGCTTCACGTCTTATGTGATTGCCGTGCGAACCCTGCCGTTCACGGTGGTCACGACCTATGCCTATGTGAATCCCGTCATCGCCGTCCTTCTGGGAAGGATCGTGCTGGACGAACGCATCACCTCCAGCACCCTTCTGGGGATGATGCTCATCCTGGCCGGCGTGGCCGGTGTGTTCCGGCAGCGGGCAGCCCGTCTTCGCAGAAGGTCGGCAGCCAGCGCTCCCGCTTCAGGAAAGTAGGGTTACCAGTGGGGCTGATTCCCTATGCGGTGCCCCATCACCTCCAGGGTTTCACTGACCACGACAAAGGCATCCGGGTCCGTTTTGCGCACCAGGCGCTGCCGACAGCGATCAGCCCAAGATTCCACAAGACCTGAGGCAGCGCCTTTATGCAACCCTTAAGGTTCTGAGAGACTCTCATGCTTTTTCTCTTAGCGACACCCCCCTAGAGTATTTCAAACCAGCTTTTCTGTAAAGGGTCTTGCAGCCGGGTGATCTTAAAGGTTGACTCCAGAAGCAAGGGGTGTTACGCAATGCATATTCCATAGCCTTTATGTCTATTGCGTAGACGGTATTCCGAAACCGATGTCCGAAAGAACGAAAGAGATGTTTCGCCACGTTGAGGTCGTGCTCAAGGCGCTCGATCTCCTGGACTGCTTTGAAAAGCACCCGGCCCTGACGCTCAAGGACCTGGTTTCCCTAACCCGGATGACCCGCGGTCGAGTCACCCGCCTGGCCGGGACACTGGAATCCCGGGGATATCTCCTCTTTGCCCCTGAGAGCAAGGAGTTCCGACTCGGTCCGAGGCTGCTGACCCTGGGAAAAGTCTTTGAGACCCACAACACGATGATTCTTCTCGCCCGGCCGATCCTCAAAGAGCTGGTCCGGTTGACGGGCGAGCATTCGTCACTCTATGTCTTGGACGGTCTGGCGCGGGTCGCCCTCGCACGGGAAAAGGGGACCCATGAGGTCAGCTATTCCGTGGCAGAGGGCCAGCGGATGGAACTCTACGCCGGCGCTGCAGGGAAAGTGCTTCTTGCTTTCGCGCCGCCTGAGACCCAACGGCGGGTTATGGCACGAGGCTCGCTCAAGGCGCTGACCTCGAAAACGATCATTGCCCCCAGGTCTCTTAGGCGGGAACTGGAAAGGATCCATTCGACCGGATACGCGGTGAGCGATGGAGAACGGGTCGCAGAGGTGTGGTCTGCGGCGGCGCCCGTTTTCGACCATACGCACCGTGTTTGCGCCGCCATCGGCATCACGGGACCGAGGTACAGGATCCTGGGGCAGGTGCAGTCGGAATACATTGCGCAAGTGGTGGAAAAGGCCCGGGAGCTATCGCTCCGTCTGGGCTGGCAGAAGGGTTGATCGTGGATGTTTTATGTCCTTACCTTGCAGGAGAGAGGAGAGCATCATGAAACTGGAAAAGCGTTGGCGTGTTCTGGGAATGGGTCTTGTCGCAATTCTTGTTGTGGGAGCCTTTTGGGTAGAGAAGGCAGGGGCTCAGGAGAAGTTTCCAACCGGTCCTGTCTCCTTGATCGTGCCGGCAGCCCCAGGCGGAGGCACCGACATCGTGGCCCGCATCTTCGCAGAGGCGATTGAGCCCTATCTGGGGCAGAAGATGGTCATCCTGAACAAACCCGGGGCAGGGGGCTCCATGGGAATTGCCGAGACGGCCAAGGCACGGCCTGACGGCTACACGTTGGGCATCACCCCTGTCTCAACACTGACGATGATTCCCCATGTGTTGAAGGTGCCCTACACCCTGGATGACTTCAGCTACGTGGCCCAGATCACCCAGGCGCCCATCATCTTTTGCGTCCGCGAGGACTTCCCCGCGAAAACACCCAAAGAATTCTTCGACTATGCAAAACAGAATCCCGGAAAACTGACCGTGGGCATGGACGGCATCGGAAGCATCATGCATATTTGCGGAGAAAAGGTGTTTCATGCCATGGGGGTGAAGCTGAAATCGGTTCACTTCGGCGGAACCGGCGAGATCATCAAAGCCTTCCTGGGAGGCCATGTGGATGTCTGCGCCACTTCCGTGCAGCCGATCATGCCTCACCTCGAGTCCGGAAAGGTGAGGGCTGTTTTCTGCTCCACAAAGGACAACGTGGAGGGAATCAAGGGCATGGCGACCGTAGTCGATCTGGGTGTGCCGCAGGCGGAGACCATTTCCTGGCGAGGGATTTTCGGCCCCAAGGGAATTCCTGCAGATCGGATCACGGTCCTTGAACAGGCCTTGATGAAAGCGGCCCAGACCGACACGGTCAAGAACAATGCGGCCCTGAGCCCCAAGACGGGCGAGAAACTGATCCACGTGGCAGGCAAGCCCTTCGAGCAGAAAGTTCGAGCCGAGTATGAGTCCACTGAAGCGATCATGAAGACCCTCGATCTGGGATTGAAAAAGCAGTAGTCCCCCAAGGGGTGAACAGGTCTTCCACCTCTGGTGGAGGACTGGGACAGGGTTAGACCATCCGGCATGCCACAAAGCCTTTGCAACTCATTCCCCTCCCCTGGCGGGAGGGGCGAGTGCCTGCCCCGTACTCGATACGGGGGGAGGGGGTCCGGTGCTGAGTTTAGATGAAAGAAAGGGGGACCTTGTCCTTTCCGGCGTTCTCTGTGCCATCGGAGGGTACGTGATTGCCGAAGCCCGGGCCATGCCCTATGCAGACGCAACCGTGCCCGGGCCCGGGTTTTTGCCCATGATCCTGGGTGTGATGCTCTGCGCCGTGTCCCTGGCCTTGATGCTCAAGGCGGTGTTCCAGCGAGGGGCTGAGTCCCCTCTTCGGTTGGGACACAAGTCCATGATCCCCATTCTGCTTGGCCTGATTTTCCTGGCCGCTCTCATGGAAAGTGCCGGTTTTGTCCCCATGGTAGGCTTTTTCGTTTTCTTGTCCCTTTTCACGTTATCTTCGCTTCGATGGTGGCAGAACCTTTGCTGGGCCGTTTTCGCGGCCTTGGCCGCGTATGGGTTCTTTCATCTGGGGCTCGGGATTCCTTTGCCTCACGGAACATGGTGGTCTTGATGAGGGGCTCCGGGGTCGTTGCGACGCGAGCCGGTGACTGATATGGAGAATTTGCAACATCTTCTGGAAGGCTTTTTCGTCATTCTCACCCCTCTGAGACTTCTGTACTGTTTCCTGGGGTGCCTTTGGGGCACGATTATCGGTGTCCTGCCCGGCATAGGCCCTCTGGGAGGAATGGCCCTTCTCCTTCCGCTCACCTTCAAACTGGATCCCACCTCCTCCATCATCATGCTCGCAGGGATTTTTTACGGAACGATGTACGGCGGATCGACCACGTCCATCCTTCTCAACATCCCGGGAGAAGCGGCCTCCATCGTGACCTGCATGGACGGATACCAGATGGCTCGCACCGGTCGAGCCGGGCCTGCCCTCGTGGTGACGGCTTTGGGCTCTTTTGCGGGGGGCACGCTGAGCATTGTCGCTCTCATGTTTTTTGCTCCGCCCCTGGCCCAACTCATGCTGAAGGTGGGCCCGGCAGAGGAGTTCTCCCTCATGATCCTGGCCCTCCTCGTGGTTTCCATCGTGGGCAGTTCAAGCATGCTGAAAACCATGGCCATGATCCTTCTGGGGCTTCTGATCGCTACCGTGGGCATGGATCCTTTCACGGGGCACTTGCGCTTCACCTTCGGGTATCTCGGGTTCTCCAGCGGGATCGACTTTGTCCCTCTGGCGATCGGGCTTTTCGGCATCAGTGAAATTCTCATCAACCTGGAACAGATCGCCCGTGTGGAGGTCATCAAACCTTCTTTCCGGACGCTGCTTCCAAAGCTCAAAGACCTCAGGGATTCCTGCGGGGCCATTCTGCGCGGATCAGGGGTCGGCATCCTCTTCGGATTTCTGCCCGGGGCGTCCCACATCATTTCGACTTTTGTTTCCTATGCCCTGGAAAAGAAGATATCGGGACACCCCGAGGAATTCGGGACCGGGCGGATCGAAGGCGTCGCCGGACCCGAGAGTGCCAACAATGCCACCACCGGGACCTCTCTTGTCCCCACGCTGGTGCTCGGGATCCCCCCTCTTCCGGCGACTGCGCTTCTCATGTCCGCCCTGATCATTCACGGTGTCACCCCTGGGCCGCAGCTGGTACAGGATCACCCCGACGTGTTCTGGGGGCTGATTGCAAGCATGTACATCGGCAACTTCATGCTATTGATGTTGAACCTGCCGCTCGTCGGGATTTTCGTGAATTTTCTTCGCATCCCTTATGCGTATCTGGCTCCGGCCATTCTGACCATGATGATCGCCGGGGTTTACGGCGTCAATTCGAACAGCGACGATATTCTGCTCATGGTCTTTTTCGGGGTCATCGGGTATGGGCTGCGGAAGTTTCGCTTTGATATGGCCCCTCTTATCCTGGCGGCCGTTCTGGGAGACAAAATGGAGATGTCTTTTCGAAGGGCCTTGACGATTTCCGACGGGAGCCTTCTGATTTTCATGAAAAGCTCTTTCTCCAAGATTTTTCTGGCAGCCGTGCTGCTGGTCCTCATTCTTCAAGGCGTGGCCTGGCTCACAGGGTACCGCAAGCGTCAGGCCAACGATGTTTGATCACACAAAGGAGAATCCCATGCCTCAAGACGAAAAAGAAAAGAAAGTCCGCGACTGCTTTCCCATCCTGGGCAAAATGAAAGACCAGGAACTCAAAGCCAAGGTCACACGGTGTTGGGTTAAGATGTGGGAGGAATCGAAGTGGAAAGACCTGCGGGATTGCCCCTTCACCCCGCCCTTCCCGGAAATCTCCCTTGTCGATCACGTGAACTGCGTGGGGGAAATGGTCCTGACCGCGGCAGACGTGGTGGAGAGGCACAACCCTCAACTCAAGCTCGACCGGGATTACCTGATCACCGGGGTGCTTCTCCATGATCTCAGCAAACTGGTGGAGATCGAGAAAGGCCCGGACGGCGTCAAGTGGGGCGAGATGCTGAAGCTCATGCCTCACTCCACCTACGGCGCCTTCACGGCCCTGGCCCAGGGCCTCTCTCCCCGTGTGGCGAACATCATCATGGCTCACACCCGCATGGCCGGAACATTGCCCGCCTCGCCTGAAGCGACGCTTCTCCACTATATGGACTACGGGCTGGCGGATGTTCTTCGTGCCCATCGCGGCCTGGCCCTCATCATGGACGGCGGGCCCAAGCTGGGGAAATAGCAGCGGGAACTGGTGTCGCGTCTCACAGATAAGTTGTCATCTCGACCAGAGGGAGAGATCTTTTAAGTGCGCCGAACGCCAAGATTTCTCACTTCGTTCGAAATGACATTTTAATCATGGTACTTTTGAGCCGCGACGCCAGGACCAGGAGGAAAAAATGAAACGGACCAGCCGGGTGCTCAGGAAATTGCTGGCACAGAAGAGATTGCTTGTGAAGCCGTCGGCCTTTGATGCGCTTTCTGCGAGAATAATTGAGGGGGCCGGCTTTAAGACGATGGGAATCAGCGGGTACGCGGTTTCCGTTGCCATGCTCGGAAAACCGGATGTCGGCTTGGTGACCCTTACCGAGATGGTGACCATGACCCGCTACATCGCAGGAGCGACGAAGCTTCCGGTGATCTGCGATGCGGACACGGGGTTTGGAAATGCCATCAACGTCCTGAGAACGACCGAAGAGTTCATTGGGGCCGGTGCGGCCGGATTTCACATCGAGGATCAGGTGACGCCGAAGCGGTGCGGGCATGTGGCCGGCAAGCAGATCATCCCTCTGGAAGAGGCCGTAGGAAAGATCCGGGCCGCGGATCGCGTGCGACAGGAGCTCGATCCCGATTTTCTCCTCATCGCCCGCACCGATGCACGTGGGGCCGTGGGCGGCAGCCTAAAGGAGGTGATCCGACGTGGAAAGGCCTACATGGAGGCGGGGGCCGACATGATCTTCCCGGACGGCATTCCCTCTGCGCAGGAACTGGAACGGTGCGTCAAAGAGATCGGAGCCCCGATCCATTACAATATGTCGCCTCTGGGCATGTCCTCGTATATTCCTCTGTCTCAGCTGAACGATATGGGCGTCGCCATTGTATCAAACCCTGCCGGCATGCTTCGAACCGTCATCAAAGCCATGTGGGATCATGCCCACGGCTTTGCAGCGGGCGGAACGAAATATCTGAGGGAAGCGGATCAGGAACTTGACGCTCACCCCACGGGCAACCTGCACGCTTTTGTGGGTTTCCCGGAGATCCGGGCACTGGAGGAGGAGTACCTTCCAAAGGAGGAAGTTCAGAAAAAGTATGCCAAGTCCTTGGGCTACCAACCCTAGCGGGTCGGCTGAAGCTTTATGACCATGGTTCTTTCGCAGTCGTCCATCTCGCAGTAGTTGAAGCCGAGCTTTCTATAGAGCTTTATGGCGATGAAGTTGGTCATGGCGACCGTCAACCAGATGGACTCAAGCCCTAGGCTTCTTGCACGCTCAAAGGTCCATTTCGTGAGTTCCGTCCCCACCCCCAGGTTGCGGCAGTCCTGGTGAACA
>JALOPA010000080.1 GCA_025454125.1 Thermodesulfobacteriota bacterium | reverse complement strand
CCATCAATCCAGAAAACCCGCAAAAACGGCTGATCACCAGGGTATGCGAGGTGCTCGAGCGTGGAGGTCTCATCGCCTATCCGACCGACACGTTCTACGGCATCGGCTGCGATCTGATGAACAAGAAAGGAATCCAGCTCATACACAAGCTCAAGTTCCGGCCTCTCAAACAGCCGTTTTCGATCCTCTGTGACAGTCTGAAAGAGATCAGCCGTTACGCCCAGGTCTCCAACTACGCGTACAAGACCATGAAACGATGTCTCCCGGGACCCTACACCTTCGTCCTGGAAGCCACCCAGCTTGTTCCCAAGATCATGCTCACCAAGCGCAAAACCATCGGCATCCGGGTGCCGGACAACGCCATTTGCCTGGCCATCGTCAAGACCCTTGGCAGGCCCATCATCAGTACCAGCGCCGGCAAGGATGAACCCTATGCGATCGAAGAAGCCTTTTCACCACACCTGAGCCTCATCGTGGACGGCGGCCCCATCCACCCCGAGCCCTCCAGCGTGATCTCCCTGATCGGGGACATGCCCGAGGTGATCCGCGAAGGCAAAGGGGACGTCAGCCTCTTCCGTTGATCTTCAGGGAACCCCTTCCCACCGATACTCCAAACGCGCGGTCAGGGCGTCCCGAAGAGCCTTGTAAAAGGATTGGGAGGTCTCCTGCATGAAAAGGTTCCACCACTTCCCCCTCGGTTTCTTGGGGTACACCAGGGTCACGTCGCCCTTGATCCCGCTCAACGTCTTGGCAAGCTCCACCGCATCTTCGAAATTGCCCAGCTGATCCACGAGGCCCAGGTCCTTGCACTGGGCACCCGAAAGAATGCGGCCGTCGGCGATTTCCCGAACCTTTTCCAAAGGCAGATTTCTCCCTTGCGCGACCGCGTCAACGAATTGCCGCTGTACATCAAGCACCAGGGTCCGGATCATTTCCCGGTCCCGCTCGGAGAGCTTTCGATGGAAAGAGCCGATGTCCTTGTATTCCCCGGTCTTGAGCACTTCCACGCTCACACCGATCTTCTTGAGCAGTTCTTCGGCCTGCACGAACTCCATGATCACGCCGATGCTTCCCGCCAGAGTGCCCGGATTGGCGACGATCTTGTTCGATGCAGACGCCACGTAATAGCCTCCCGAGGCCGCAAGGCTGCCCAGGGAAGCGACCACTATTTTGGTGTCTATGGTTTTCCGGATTTCGCGGTAGATCTCTTGGGAGGGTCCCACACCGCCGCCCGGCGAGTTGACTCTGAGGAGAATGGCCTTGATCCTGCGGTCTTTTCTGAACTCGACCAATTGGGCGACGAGGGCGTCGGATTCCGTGATGGCCCCTTCGACGGGAAGGACGCCGATCTTCTCCTTGAACGACAACGACTCGGAAGGGCCTGCTACGGAAAAGAAGAGGGTCATGACCAGGCCCAGAAAAAGACCGACCGCTGCCAGGATGCCGATGACCGCAAGTATGGGATGCCCTTTCCCTGACATTCAGCGATCCTTTCAGCTGTTCGCTTCCGGTTTCACATCCCTGCGGCTATTCTCTTCCGCTCCTCTTTTCCTCGTCCCCGTCTTTGGCGGACTTGCCTTCCCCGCTCGATCCCTGGGCTCCGAGCCCATACATCTCTTTTTTCAGGATCTCGCCGAGGTTCGAGGTGGCGCCGTTTCGGCCGTCGAGGTAGCTTTTGTAAATTTCCCTTTCCTCGCTCTCTTCAAGGCGTTTGATCGAGAGCCCGATCTTTTTCTCGCCCCTGGAGACATTGATGACCTTGGCCTGGATGACGTCATCCACGTTGAAGCGGCTCAGAGGGTTGCCGCTCTTGTCTTTGCTGAGTTCTGAAACGTGGATGAGCCCCTCAATGCCTTCCTCCAGTTCCACAAACACGCCGAAATCCGTGACGTTCGTCACGGTCCCGGTCACCCGGGTTCCGGGTCTGTACTTGCTGGGGACTTCGTCCCACGGATCCGTGGTGAGCTGTTTGATGCCCAGAGAAAATCGCTCGTTTTCTTTGTCGATGTTGAGGACGACCGCCTGAACCGTCTGCCCCTTTTTGTAAAGCTCCGAAGGGTGCTTGATCCGCTTGGTCCAGGAGATGTCCGAGATATGAACCAGGCCGTCGATCCCTTCGTCAATGCCGATGAATATCCCGAAGTCGGTGATGTTCTTGATCCGGCCCTCGATCGTGGTGCCCACGGGATAGCGTTCCCCTATGACGTCCCATGGGTTGGGTTCCACCTGCTTCAGGCCAAGGGAGATGCGCTTGTTTCCCGTGTCGATGTTCATGACCATGGCCTCGATCTCGTCCCCCACCTTCACGATCTGGGACGGGTGCCGGACCTTACGGGTCCAGGACATCTCGGAGACATGGACGAGTCCCTCGATCCCTTCTTCAATTTCCACAAACGCGCCGTAGTCGGCCAGGCTGACGACCCGACCCTTGATTTTCGAGCCCAGGGTGTAGCGTTCGTTGGCCTTCAACCATGGATCGGGCTTGAGCTGCTTGAGGCCCAGGGAGACCCGGCCGGAACCCGCATCAAAGTTGAGGACCTTGACGGTAATCTTGTCGCCTACCCGGTAGAGCTCCGAGGGATGCCCGACCCTGCCCCAGGACATGTCGGTAATGTGCAGGAGCCCGTCGATCCCTCCCAGGTCGATGAAGAGTCCGTATTCCGTGATATTCTTGACCGCGCCTTCCAGGACAGCGCCGATCTGGAGGTGCTGGAGGGTTTTTTCGCGCTGGGCGGCTCTCTCCGACTCGAGGATCGCCCTTCGGGACAGAACGATGTTGGAGCGACGCTTGTTGTACTTGAGGATCTTGAATTCCTGGATGCTGCCGATGTGAGAATCGAAGTCTTTGATGGGCTTCAGGTTGATTTGGGATCCAGGCAGGAAGGCTGGAAGGCCGATGTCCACGGACATGCCGCCCTTGACACGCGCTATGATCTTGCCCTTGATCGTCCCTCCCTTTTCATAGATTTCTCTGATTTCGTCCCAGATTCTGATCTTGGCCGCCTTCTCCTTGGACAGGATGATGATGCCTTCGTCGTCTTCCCTTCTTTCCAGGAGAACGTCCACCGGGTCCCCGACCTGTGCGGTCACGTTGCCGCCGGCATCGATGAACTCGGAGATCGGGATCTGCCCTTCGGACTTGTAGCCGATGTCCACAAGGACAAACTCCTTGCCCACGTGAACAATGGTCCCCCGAACCAGTCCTCCTTCCTGAATGCTCTTGAGGCTCTCCTCGTAGAGCTCCATGAAGTTCTTGCCCTCGGAGCTGCCCTTCGTCTGTGCAGCACCTTCCTGTTCCGGTTGTCTGAGTGGCTCGCGCTGTGAGGTTTCCGTGCCCGGCTGGTTACTGGTCCTTGTCAAGCTCCCACCTATTTTGTCTGTTTGTTTCTCCATTCAACCCGTTACCCCCTGATCATATTCTCCTTGAGCCCACCAAAAACTATTCTATTAGCAGACGGCAAAGGAAAATTCAACCTATTCCTTAAAGGTTTTTTTGTGCCCTTTCTTCATGGTGTTGAGCATTTTTTCGACCACCTGCTCCGCGGTGAGGGCCGTCGTGTCCACCACGATGGCGTCCTCAGCAGGCACCAGGGGAGCCAAAGCACGGGTCCTGTCCTGATCATCCCTTTTCCGGAGTTCTGTTTCCACGTCCTGCCTGGAAACCGATTCCCCTCGCTCCCGTCTCTCCAGATACCTTCGGCCGGCCCTGACCCCGGGCTCGGCATCCAGGAAGAACTTCCACTCCGCACCAGGGAAAACCACGGTTCCCATGTCCCTGCCCTCGGCCACGAGATCCTGCTTTTCCCCCATTTTCCGCTGGAGCAAGGTCATCGCTTCCCTGACCTCTTTGACGGCCGAAACAGCCGACGACAGCATATCCATTTCCGGGCTTCGAATGGCTGAAGAGATATCTTCTTGCCCCAGAAACAGGCGAGTGACCCCGTCCAGGGTCTTAAAGTGCAGGTTCAGGTCTCTGCAAATCTTGCTGATTCTCCCGGTATCTTTGAGATCAACACTTTTCCTTTTGGCCTGGAGAGCCACGCCGCGGTACATCGCTCCTGTGTCCAAATAAAGATACCCGAGCCTCTTCGCAAGAAGCCGGCTGACCGTGCTTTTTCCCGATCCAGCAGGACCGTCGATGGTAATCGTTTTGGCCACTGCCCCTACTCCCCCTGAGAACAGAATGAAGCTTCCCGCAACAAGTTGCGGGGTCTCCCGCCCGAGGCCGGCAAGCTCGGCAAAGGCGAATGAAGAATCTTATTACAATAAAAGCGGAAATATATCAACGAGTTTTACTTTCACAACCCTTTCCGACTTCCTTGGACGACGGCAGCTCACAACATCCCCTCAAATCCATTTTTTCCGTTAACAAAATTTGGATTAGGACTTGACTTAAGGGATTGAATTTATTATTTTCATGTGCAATTTGCGCTTCTGGTCTTAGCTCTTTTTCTCTGAGGCCTAAGGGAATCTTGAAACGTTCTTAGATCGGAGAGGAACCTATGAACAAATCACAACTGATAGAGGCCCTTGCCAAGTCTGAAAACCTCGCCCTCAAGAAAGCGGAAGAAGTGGTGAACACGGTTTTCGGTGATATGGAAAAAGCCCTCATCAAGGGGGAACGAGTCGAGATCCGAGGCTTTGGCAGTTTCAAGATCAAGAACTACGAGGGATACCAGGGGAGGAATCCCAAGACGGGCGAAATCATCAACGTCGCCTCAAAGAAACTCCCCTTCTTCAAAGTGGGAAAAGAGCTCAAGGACAGAGTCGATATTTAGTCGTCCTTGGTCGTGCTAGATGGGGAGCTAGCGGTGCCCTACAACCCGAAATCCGCTTATGCGGGGTCGAAAGTCCTTTTAGAGAATCCCTCATCAGCACTGACCCTGACCGGTTCTGACGATGGAGTGGACCTCACGTGACAGACGGTTACGAACCCCGTCAGGTCCGGAAGGAAGCAGCGGTAAGTAATGCGGTCTGTGTCGTGCTGCTCTCTACTTTTTCTCAGGCCGGTTAAGACACGCTCCTGAGGATTCGAAAAAGGATGCACGACCAAGGCTTTTTATCCTTGCACCCTGCCTCGTTGTTTCTTCGAACGCTTTTCAATCCCCGATGTTCAACGACCAATGTTCAATGGCTTGAGGGTTTTTTCCCGCATGCTAGAGAAAAAGACTTTCTACTTATCCATGCTCCATGACCAAGGCCTTGCGCCCTCCGAACGTGACGTGCCTTTCTTTCAGTTTCCGGGCCTCTCGGCATTCCCTGCCCTCTCTCATTTTGTCTTCACAAGGAGGGGCGGGGTGAGCGACTCCGCGTTCCGCAGCCTCAATGTCAGCTTCAGCACAGGGGACAACCCGGAGCACGTGGAGACCAATCTTTCCATCATCCGCGAAATCACCGGCGCCGGGTCTCTCCGATTCATGAACCAGGTCCACGGCAAAACCATCAAGATCTTGCGTGAGAACAACTTCCGGGACGACGCAGGCCCTTTCACAGCGGACGCGATGATCACCGATCTTCCCGGCGTGGCCCTTCTCGTGAAGCAGGCGGATTGTCAGGCGGTGATCGTTTACGACCCTGTGAGGCAAGTGATTTCGAACGTGCATTGCGGCTGGAGAGGGAGCGTCAACGGCCTCCTCAGCGCGGTCATCGCCGCCATGAAAGCGGAGTTCGGGTGTGATCCCTCCCTCCTGAGAGCGGCCGTAGGGCCTTCTCTCGGCCCGTGCTGTGCGGAATTCGTCACCCACCGGGAGATCTTCCCGGAGAGTTTCAGGGCCTTCATGATCCGGGACAATCACTTTGACCTTTGGGCGGTCAGCCGCTCCCAGCTTTTGGCCTCCGGGCTCAAAGACGAGCACATTGAATCTGCGAACGGGTGCACCCGGTGCAGGACCGATCTCTTCTACTCTTACCGGGGCGAAGGCCGGACAGGGAGATTCGCCACGGTGGTGATGCTCAAACCGTGAAGCGGATGACTTCTGAACGGCGCCGTCAAAAGACCGTTAAGATCGAGAAAGAAAACCCTACCACGAAAGCACGAAGGGACGAAGCCACGAAAAATCTCTCTTTTTCGTGTTTTCCCCCTTTCGTGTTTTCGTGATTGCTTTTAGGTTTTTCTTATGGCAGGGCTTGAGGTAAAGATGCTATAGGCACCAGACACGCCTTGGAGTTTTCGGGCCGGTATCGGATCTGGAGATTGGACACAATGAGAATTCCTCCTCACGAAATCGCCTTTGATGTGGACGGGGTCTTCGCCGACACCTTTCATCTTTTTGTCGACAAAGCCCGCACCGAATATGGTTACTCCTTCGGATACGAAGACATCACCGAGTACGATTTCATGAAGGTCCTCGATATGGATGAAGAGGAGAGCGACGCCATTGTTCAGACCCTGATCGAGGCTCCTCTGGAAAGCGGGGTGGTGCCGATCTCCGGCGCCGTGGAAGTCCTGACCAGACTCTCTCTGTTCGCTCCTCTTCATTTTGTCACGGCGAGACCTCAAAAGAAACCGATCCTGGACTGGGTCGAACACCATCTCCCCGAGGTGGAAAGGAACCGAATCCGGGTGGAGGTGACCGGCGTTCACACCGAGAAGATCCCTGTGCTTCTCGAGAAGGGGTTCAAGTACTTTGTGGAGGACCGGCTGGACACCTGCCCTCTGCTCGATGAGAACGGCATCACCCCGATCCTTTTTGAGCAGCCCTGGAACAGAAAACCTCATCCCTACCACGTGGTCAGGGGCTGGGGCGACATCGGCACGCTCATCGATTGGCCTTGAGCAGGCCTTGCCATGCCGGTTGACAAACGGCACAAAAACATTATTATCTGAACTCGAAATCCTCTTTCACATGAAGGAGACTCTCCATGCCCAGTTACGATTTCAGGTGTGAAAAGTGCGGCGGCAAGTTCAACCTCATGCTGTCCATTTCAGAATACGAGAAGATGAAATTCCGGTGCCCCAAGTGCAAGAGCACCAAGGTCAAACAGGAAATCATGCCCTTCCAGGTCAAGACATCCAAAAAAAGCTAGCCGAGAAGATAGACTATGGAATGTCCTCACTGTCATCAAGAGATCCCTGGCAAAATGTGCCCGGAGTGTGGTTCCCAGGTTCCGGGTGAGAGCCGCTACTGCATGACCTGCGGCGCATCCTTTAAATCAGAGGCAAGCGGAGCGGGCGATGCGGACGAAGGGCTGGACCTTGAAAACCGAGTGCTCTGTCCTGACGGAAACTGCACGGGCATCATTGTCGAAGGCAAGTGCAGCGAGTGCGGCAAGCCTTTTCCCGAGTCCGTTTCCTGATCGGCACAGGATCCCCCTCCATGTATG
>JALOPA010000752.1 GCA_025454125.1 Thermodesulfobacteriota bacterium | reverse complement strand
AGACCTGTCCCTCAGGCGGTCCTTGTCGTCCGGAGTCAATCCCTGATACGTCTTCCAGTTCCTCTGCGTGTTCTCATCCATTTGAGAAGGCCCCTGCTGCCTGCGGCTCAGTTCCGGACCTAAAGCGCTTGGATGGAGATAGGGCGGTGAGGGGTAGGGCGAATAAGAGACAGACGAAAGGCCCCACGAGAGGTCGGCAAAAGTCAGCAGCACACCCGCCAAGAGCAGGCTGACCGGGGTTCGATGTGTGAAAAATGTCTTCAAGGCGTGGTTCATCGTGCCTCCCCGAATCAGGTGGGTTCGTTGCGATCCAGGACGTTCAACAGCTCCTGAAGGGTGTCCATCTCTTCCAGAAAATCCAGGTTGGTGAGAACATCGAGGTTCTGGATGACGGCCTCGTTTTCAACATCCGTCTTTGGGGGAGAGGGTTTCTCGGTGAAGTTCGGCCCGAACAACCCGAAAGTGATCAGGACAACGGATGCGGTTGCCAGCGCAGGCACCAGACGATTAGGCCGTGCCAGCCACTCCTTCCACCAGGACCTTTTTTGCCGTTCTTTTCGGAGTTCCTGTTTCACGGCGCGAAGGAGGTCACTTGCCTTACTCTCCGAAAGCTTCGGAACAGGCATGGACTCTTTGATTTGTCCGAGGAGGCGGACCAGCCCATCGTATTCCTTGCGGCACCCGGGGCATGCAGCGGTATGCTGGTTCCAGTCCCGCTGCTGTTCCGGATTCAGTTCCCCGTAAGCGGCCAGCATCATCGTCTCATACCGGTCAGGGCAAGGTTTCATGTTCCTCCCTCCTCCCAATCCTTGAATTTCTCCCGAAGAAAGTGCGTGGCCCTGAAGAGGTGGCTCTTGACCGTGCCTTCAGCCGTGCCCATGGCCCGGGCGACCTCTTGAATGCTCATGCCGTGCAAGGCTTTGAGCTGAAAAGCCAAGCGCTGCTTTTCGGGCAACGAGCGCAGGGAATTCTGTAAGTCCCTCGCCAGCTCTTTCTCGCTTAAGGTCTTTAAAGAGCGCTCGTGAGCATCCGGGTCCGGCCTTTCCTCCGGGGACAGGCCCTTGTCTCCGGAATCCTTCTGCCATGGCAAAAAGATCTTCTGCCACCGGTTGCGGCGTCTCCTCCCGTCCAAGCACACATTCACGAGAATCCGGTAAAACCAGGTGTAGAAGGAGGAGTCCCCGCGAAATCTCTCCAGGTTTTGAAAAGCCCGCAGAAAAGCCTCCTGGGTGAGATCTTCCGCATCCTGCACGTTGCCGTCGCTAAAGTGGTACGCGATCGCATAGGCCTTCTGCTGATACCGATGAACCAGCTCTTCCACCGCCCGCTGGTCATGGCTTCGAGCTCGGCCGACAAGGTCCTTGTCGTCGGCCATGGCGGCGCCAGCCGCTTCCTGAGATTCGGGTCTCGCCGCGCGGTCGGAATCGTTCTTTGAATCTGTACCGGACACAGGGCCTCACCAATGAAATATCTTTGGGGAACGAGGACTCAAATCTCATCGAATCGTTAACGCGTTCCCCGCGGGTCGTAGGATATCTCATTGTGCCCGGCCGTGTAAACGTGTTTGCCGAATCTGCCCGGCAGGTCTTTGGTTCTGGCTTTCGGGCGTTCAATGAATTGGACGATCGTGGGAGGAAAAGGTTTACACCGGGGAGAGCTGAGAGGAAAGGCCTTGAAAGAAAACCGGATGGGCGGCTGTGTGCTCCCTGCTCTATGCGTGGCTTTCTTCTCTTGGGATGGCGGCCTTGTACAAGGTGGCCTCCCCCTGCATCACGATTTCTTTCACCATTGCCGGAACCAGGAAGGCCGATCCCCTGCCAACCGGACGGGTCTCTGCGGTTGTGACATCCGTGATCGTCCCACGGCCCTGAGTGCAGATCATGATTTCCAGGGATTTCCTGCCGCTCGCGCGGTAGGGCACTCCCTTTTCAAGGGAGATTCTGGAAAGGGTAAACTCTTTTGCAGGACAGGGGTAAACCCCTTCCCAGCGGTTTCGCGATTGAGGTTTGATGATTTCTGCCTGGTTCTCTTCGAAACGCAGGATTCGCAGGAGCTCGGATCCGCGTGCTTGGGAGTCAGTCCTGCCCGGATCACGTTGTCCGAGTTGGCCATGAGTTCAACCCCTGCACCCTGGAGGTAGGAGTGAAGCTCGCCTGAACCCACATAGATCGCCTCGCCGGGCTCCAGATGAATCAGGTTCAAAAGGAGAGGCGCGAAAACCCCTATGTCATCGGGGAAATGCTGATGGAGCCTGAGCACCCACGAGAACGCGGGATCAGACGAATCCCTGGACCTCGCATGCGTCATCAGTTCGGAGATGGCGCTCTTTCGGTTTTCCGCAGTCAGCGCCAGGAATGCGGAAAAAAATCCGGCCACGTCCTGGGATGGGCTTTGAAGCCGCGCCAGGGGCTTCTCCAGCGCAGGAACGTGAACTCTCTCAAAGAGGGCAAGGATGTCCTCGGCCTTGCGAAAGCCCTTCAGGCCGTCAAAGGAGGTGAGAGCGCAAAGAATTTCAGGTTTGTGGTTGTCGTCACGGTAATTGCGTGCCGGATCGTCCGGCGGAATCCGGAGCCGGTTTTCTCTTGCAAACCCCTGGCGGGCCTGTGCCCTGTCGGGGTGAGCCTGAATGGACAGAGGTATGGCTGCTGAAAGGATTTTAAAAAGGAATGGCAACCGGTTGGAAAACCTCCGGGCTGCCTTTTTTCCGAGGATATTCTCAGGATCCCTCTGAATCAGGTCAGCAAGAGAGATCCAGGCACCGTCCCAGAGGACTTGTGAAACCCCTTTAGGATGGGCGCCCATCCAAACTTCCGCCACAGGGCCCGCCGAAGGCGCGGCCTCCCCCAGAAGCTCGGGAATGAAGGTCTTTGACCCCCAAGCATAGTGCTGAACAGGGTTTCTGAGAAGAGCGATTCGGTTCAAGGCCGCCTCTTGGGCACGTGCAACCCGGAGCATGCCCGAAGTGGGCAGCCACAGGGTTGACTGTTAAGTTTTTTTCGACTATATTTAATACCAACTGTTTTTGATTAGCAAGATTCACTTGAATGAAATTCAGCCCCAGGCACGCGGCACGATCCCGGATCGAAAGGGATAATCATGTTTATCTATGTCTCTGAAGACTCCTACCAGGACGGGCATGTGCTTCTCAAGGAAGGAAGCGCAGGAAACTGGCTCTATGTGGTGCTCTCCGGTGCTGTGGAGATCTCCAAGGTTATCGACGGGAAGAAGTATGTCATCGATGTGCTCAAATCCGGCGAGATCTTCGGGGAAGTGGGTTTCATCGGAGGCAAGAAAAGG
>JALOPA010000751.1 GCA_025454125.1 Thermodesulfobacteriota bacterium | reverse complement strand
CCATCCCAAATGTTAAAAGTAAACAATTTTATTAAGGCATCGAGATTCTGTTTTTTGAGCTTTTCGCCCAGGCCCAAATCAGGGTATCTTGATCAAGCAAGGGACGGGCGAAGTCTTCCCGCGAAAACTCACGAAGCTAAGGTAAGGTATTCTGGAGCAAATTCAAGCCGTCGCGATTCGTAGAAATCGATGACCAGGCCCCAGCCGAACCTGAATCCGAGGGGGAAATCCTATGCTTGCCAAGGTGCTGAGCAGCGCGGTCATGGGAATTGACGCTTATGTGGTCGAGGTGGAAGTGGATATTTCTCAGGGCCTGCCTTCCTTTTCCACTGTGGGCCTCCCTGAAGGGGCGGTGCGAGAGAGCAAAGAGCGGGTTAAAGCGGCCGTCAAGAATGCGGGCTACCATTTTCCTTCTGATCGCATCACCGTGAACCTGGCGCCGGCAGACGTGAAGAAGGAGGGTTCGGGCTTCGATCTTCCCATGGCCGTGGGAATCCTGGCGGCTACGGGGATCTTGCCCAAGGAAGGTTGTGGAGATCACCTGATTCTGGGGGAGCTTTCCCTGGACGGCCTCATTCGGCCCATCAAGGGAGCCCTGCCCATGGCCATGGCGGCAAAGGAAAACGGGCTCAAGGGGGTCTTCCTGCCCGTGGAAAACGCGGCCGAAGCGGCCGTCGTTGAAGGCGTCGACGTTTACCCGGTTCCGTCCCTCAACCGACTCGTGGAGGCCCTTTGCGGGCTTGCACCCATCCCCGCCTGCCGTGCGGACAGCCGCACGCTCTTGCAGCCGGAAGACCTGGAGGCCGATTTCAAGGATGTGCGCGGACAGGAGAACGTGAAGCGAGCCATGGAAATCGCGGCGGCCGGGGGCCACAACCTGATTATGATCGGCCCTCCCGGGGCAGGCAAGACCATGCTGGCCAGGCGCCTTTACACGATTCTCCCGGAACTGAGCTTTCAAGAAGCCCTGGAAACCTCCAAGGTCTACAGCGTGATGGGGCTCATGCCCAAAGGCCGAGGTCTCATTCAGGTGAGGCCTTTCCGCAGCCCCCATCACACTATTTCCGACGCCGGTCTCATCGGCGGAGGCCAGACCCCCAAGCCGGGCGAAGTCAGCCTGGCTCACAACGGGGTTCTGTTTCTGGATGAACTGCCCGAGTTCAAGAAGAACGTGCTTGAGGTGCTGCGACAACCCATGGAAGACGGCAACGTCACGATCTCTCGGGCCAGTTCCTCGGTCACCTATCCGGCGAACTTCATGCTCGTGGCCGCCATGAATCCCTGCCCCTGCGGGTTCCTGGGGGACCCGAAGAGGGAGTGCAGCTGCACCTTTCTCCAGGTTCAGCGCTATCGGACCAAAATTTCCGGCCCCCTGATGGACCGGATCGACATCCACATGGAAGTGCCGCCGGTGCAATTCAAGGATCTGGCATCCAAAGAAGGCGGCGAATCGTCCGCCGAGATTCTGGCAAGGGTCAAAGCGGCAAGAAAAATCCAGGCCGAGCGCTTTCAAAAAATGAAGATCTACACCAACGCGCACATGAACAGCCGCCAGATCCGAAAATTCTGCGCTCTCGATCTCTTGTCCGAAGAACTCCTGGAGCGGGCCATGGAGAAGTTCGGATTGAGCGCCAGGGCTCACTCCAGAATCCTCAAGATCGCCAGAACCATCGCAGACCTGGCGGCAAACGAGGAGATCACTTCCGCTCACGTGGCCGAGGCGATCCAGTACAGAAGCCTTGACCGCCGGGTGTACCGTTGAAGAGAGTGGTCAAAGCAGCGGTGGTCCTTCTCCTTCTGGCCTGCGTGCTGGCAGCCGGCGCAGGCGTGACCCTCTGGTATGTCTGGTCCAGCAATCTTCCCTACATCGGCACTCTCAGAGAGTACCATCCTCCTGTCATCACGGAAGCCTACTGCGAAGACGGGGAGGTGATCGGAAGGTTCTGGGAGGAAAAGAGGATCGTGGTTCCACTGGACCGCATGCCGAAACACCTGATCCAGGCCTTCATTGCGGCAGAGGACGCCTCTCTCCTCCTCAAGGACACGGAGAAAACCTATCGGAGAAAAGCGCGCGAAGCGACCCTTTCGCTCCAGATCGAGAGGGCGTTCTCCAAAGAGCAGATCCTGTACCTCTACCTCAACCAGATTTACCTGGGCCAGGGGGCCTACGGGGTGGAAGCCGCGGGCCGCACCTACTTTGACAAGACCGTCTCGGAGTTGAACCTGGCGGAATCCGCCCTGCTGGCAGGTCTCACCCAGGCCCCCAGCCGGTATTCGCTTTTCCTTCACTTCAACAGAGCCAAAGCAAGACAGAAGTACGTGCTGGAGCGAATGCGGGAAGAGAATTTCATCACCGCCGCTCAGGAAAAGGAGGCCCTCGCCTGGCCTGTTGAGGTCAACCGCTCGGCCGAGAGCGCTTCCGAGAAGAGTCCCTACTTCACGGAGCACGTGCGCAGAGTTATGGAGAGCAAGTACGGACGTGAAGCCCTTTACCGCGAGGGCCTGAAGATCTTCACCACCCTGAATCTCGGGATGCAGCGGGCTGCCCAGGCGGCCGTGGAAAAAGGGCTTCTGGAACTCGACAAGCGGGAAGCGTCTCGGGGTCCCTCGCGTTCCGCGAAGCCGGTGGAGGCGGGCACGGTTCAGAAGGCCGCTTCGCCGGAAGGGAAAGAAGTCAGCCTTTCTGCCGGCGCCACGGTCCAGGGCGCCCTCTTTGCCATGGAGGCCCGGACCGGAAAGGTTCGGGCCATGGTAGGGGGAAGGGATTTCGGGACGAGCCAGTTCAACCGGGCGATCCAGGCCAAACGCCAGCCCGGGTCCGCGTTCAAACCGATCATTTATGCGGCCGCCCTGGATTGGGGAATGACGCCTTCCACAATCATCGTGGACGCGCCTTACCTGTCTTCGGTGAACCCGGATGAAGAGATCTGGAGGCCCAAGAACTTCAGAGAGAAGTTTTCCGGGCCCACTCTT
>JALOPA010000079.1 GCA_025454125.1 Thermodesulfobacteriota bacterium | reverse complement strand
GGAAGTCCCTGGGTCAGGGCGCTCCCACGAAACTCCTGCCCCCACAACGGCTGCTCTTGGGGATCGAGGACAGGCCTCCACGCCGCTTTCCGTGCGTGATGCCACGCCTCTCTACCGGTTGAACCCCGTTCCCGATTATCCCATGATCGCGCGCAAGCGAGCTTACCAGGGCACCGTGGTCCTCGACGTGCTTGTGAGCCGGGAAGGACGGGTCAAAGAGCTGACCCTCTCGGCCAGCAGCGGGTATTCGATTCTAGATCAGGCTGCGATGGCGAGTGTGAAGACCTGGCTTTTCGATCCCGGAACGCGAGGGGGAGAGACGGTAGACATGTGGGTGAAAGTACCGGTGCGGTTTCAGTTGGACTGAGCGCGGTTTCTCGGTGGGAAACCGGACGAAAGGCTACTTGTTTCTTCTAAACAACGATCGCAGGCCCTTGCCTTTTCCCCTGTCTTTCAGCGCGGGAAGGACCATGTCCACGTGGAGCCTCAGCATCGCACCGGAAGCGAACGGCCCCAGATGGACCACCAGGTATCCGGTGTCCGTTCTTCTCACATAGATCCTGCTCTTCTCAAAGATCAGATCCGCCTCCCGCACCGACCCCAACATCCGAATGAAAAACGACAAGGATTCGCCTGCTTCCAGTGAAGGTTCGGAAAAGAGGATTTCCCCCTCCGGGGAGCTGACCACCACCCCGCGGACTTCTTCCATGGCCAAAATATCGCTGAAGAGCTCTTTCATGGTTCAACTCTTGATGCGTTCGAAAAAGTCCTTTAGGGCGTCACTCCCGCGAAGGCGGGAGTCCAGAAGATTTCGTGAAGACTGGATTCCCGCCTACGCGGGAATGACAAGAAAGAACGCTTTGTGACTTCTTGCGAGTTCATCAACTCTTGGTGACGAGTGACCGTTCGACAGGCCCACGGCCCTGAGCAAAGTCGAAGGGCAAGTGACGGGAAAAGACTGCACTTGTTACTCGTCACTTGTCACTGTCCTTAAGCTATTCACTCAAGGCCTCCATGATCCTGTCCCTGGCGCACTTCGGGTTCACCGCCACCACGGTCACGCTGTCGCCGGGAAGGAGAATGAAGTCCTTGGGCTCTCCCCGGTCGATGTAGGCCGCTTTGATTTCTCCCGCTTTGAGGGTAGCCCCCAGTGTCCGGATCCCCTTCACGAAGCCTTCCCAGGAGTTGTCCTCATAGACGTCTTCGATCCCATATCCCTCGCCCACTTCTTTCCTCAGAAACTGTTTCACCCTTTCCACCGGGCTAATCCTCTGGACCCTCTCCCGTTCACGGGCAGAGGGTTTCTTGGCCGGAGTCGGCCCCTTGCCCACGCGCTTGAGCTCATCCTTCAGGCGCATCGCATCGAGCAGAATCGCCTGAAGATCGCGGTGGATCCTCCTCTCTTTTTGGGGGCAGGAGTTCTGGATGCTGAGGCTCACGTCGTCCCACGAAAAGATCTCATACGCGGCCGGTTCTCCCCGAAGGCTGTCGCAACGGGCGTCCAGCAACTGCCCATCCAGGAAAAAAAGGATTCCCTGCTTGCCTGAAGATTTTTCCATCAGGCGGACCGTGCACGTCTTTTCCTCCATCTCCATGAGCTGCAGGAAAATGCCCGAAGACACGCTATGGAGCGTGCCGCCCTCCGCTTCCTTTCTGAGGGTCGTGATGATCCTCTTGGCCAGGTCGTCGATCATGAAGGGCTTGGCGATGTACCCGATCGCCCCCCCTTCCCTGGCCAACCGTTCCATATCCGAAGTGCTGTACCCCGTGATGATGATGACCGGGATCTCCGGATAGTGCTCCATGATGTGGGAGAGGAGAGAGAACCCGTCCATTCTCGGCATCTTCAGGTCCGTCACCACCAGGGAAACGGTACTGTCCTTGAGTTGGTCTACGGCCCCGAGGCCGTCTTCCGCCGTGAGGATGGAGAAGGTCTCGTCGTATTTCGAAAGCCCCTCTTCGAGGGAGAGCAGCATCTCCTGATCGTCGTCTACAATGAGAACCGTTTTGACCACCCTCGATCCTCCGTCCCCTTCCGCCTAAGAGGTCTTGTCGATGTCCACGATCTTGATTCCCGCCACGTAATCCATGGGCTCATACTTCTTGATGTTTCCGATCTTCTTCGCAATCTCGCTGATTCGCTCAACCTGCTGGTGGATCTTCAGGAGCCTTTCGTAATTCGGGTCCTTGGAGGACATGCCGGAGAGCACTTCCGTGACCGCGTTTCTCATGATCATGAGCGGTTGATTGAGCTTGTGAGCCACCCCTCCCGCCATCTCCAGCACGCCGATGAACTTCTCCTTTGAAAGCTGCTCTTTGTGATACCGGATCCTGTCGGTCACGTTGCGGGCCACCAGATGAATGTGGCCGGTGGCAGGGGATCCCTGGCGCTCGTCCATGAAGGCATGGAACTCCAGGTGCCTTTCATCCCCGTTTCTGTCCATAATCGTGAGGATGCCTTCTTCCCTCCCTGTTTTAATGACGATGGAGAGGAAGGTGGAGAAAAGGTCTCTCAGCCTGGGAATCACGAAATCGGCAATGCTCCGGCCGATGAGATCCTCCGGCTTGAACCCGAGCAGCTCGCTGCCCGCTTTGTTGATGTCCGCAATTTCCCCGTCCGGGCCCAGGAGCACGACAAAATCGCTCAAAACGTTGGCCATGTTTTCGAGGGTGGGTCGGGTTCCCCGCTTCTCAATTTCCTTGGCGGCGTCTCTCAGGACACCGTCCAGGTGCACCAGGGTCCCGTCCTCATCCACAGACGCCTTGGCGGTGAGGCGGCACCACATGGGGCGACCGTCCCGCCGCTTGAGGAAAAGAGGGGCATCCACCACCCGTCCGGTTTTCATCACTGTGTTGAGAAGCAGGTCCCTGTCTTCGGCGCTCCGGTAAAAAGCGGTCATGGGGTGTTCGAGGAGCTCGGCCGAGGATTCGAACCCGAACATTTCAGCCAGAGCCTTGTTGCAGTACACGATCCTGCCGTCCGGCCTTTCGCGAAACACGGCGACGGGAAGGGCGTGTATGAACTCCGAGAAACCCACCAATTCCATCCGCGTGACCTCTCCCTCGCTTGGGCGGCGGCCCTGAAGTCTAACGAACGCCGAGCAGACTGTCCACGTTGATCCCGAGGCTCAGAAACCGTTTGCGGTGCTTTTGAACCCAGCCGTCCACCCGGCCCTTCAAGGCGTCGCTCAGGCCTTGCTCGCGCACCAAGCCTGCCGCGGCTGCCAGCAGGCCTTTGGAGAGCTCTGCGTCGGCCACCTCGCTCGCCAAGCGAATCTTCTTTCCGGTGTACTGGAACTCTCCGGCAAAGGGATCAAGAAAAGCGTATTCATCCGCCAGAAACAGGAACTTTTTTTTCAACAGCGTGGTGAAATCCCCCTTGGCGCTCTGGCTCGACGTGTAGAAGGTTTCAAGAAGCGCCAGGAATTCTTCCAGAGCCGCCACGACCTCCGGAGCGGGCCCTTTCCTGGAGGCCTCCTTGGGCTCCACGGAGATTTTGCTCACGTGAAAAATCCCGCCCGTTCGTTTGGCTTTCCGGAGGAGCAGGTCCTGGCTTTCCCTGGAGGCATTGAAGTTCCTATCCCAGAAGGTGTACCCCCCCACCGCTTGCCCGTTCCTGAAGAAGAGGAATCCTCCGTCCATTTCGCTGTTCAAGGAGATCTCGATGTACCCGGAGAGCTTCTCCGAGCTCATTTTCTTGATGAGCCCCTCCAGGTCTGTGAATTCCGTGCTGAGGTCCTCGTAGATTCTTTTCGCGTTCGGGATACTGGACCAGTAGTAGACTTCTTCCGGTTCCGCGCCATAGATGCTGACTTGGTAGTTTTCGGAGGGTAACGGCGTCAGGAGCCGTTCGACGGCCGCTTTGCCGGCGAGCTTTTCGCTCCGGTTTTCAAAGGTTCCCCCGAGAAGTTCGTGGGCCTCAAAAAAAATCGCTCCCTCTGCCGTGGGGGACTTCAGGTAAATGGCTCCGGAGCCCATTTCGCCCTGGCAGTGCTCCAGGAGACGACGAAGATCCAAGTAGTAGCTGTTGAGATTTTCAAAAACAGGGTTTCCCCTGGGTACAATCACCATGCTCTGACCCTATTCATTGCTCAATCTTCAATGTTCAATGTCTACCGCCGCCGCCGCAATCGCTCGATGGACAGCCGGATGCTTTCCTGCATCCTCCCGATGGCTTCAGCCAGATCCCCGATTTCATCCTTTGAAGTCACGGGGATTTCCGCATCCATCTCGCCCACGCTGATTTGCTCTGCAACGGAAGTCAACTTCTTGATCCTGCTGGTCAGTCGTGTTCCGTACAAAGCAACGATAACGCCGATCAGCAACAGGGTCCCACCCAAAATCCCCAGGACCAGGGTTCGGGTCTGATCGCTGATTGCCAGGGCTTTCGCCTCCATCTGTTTCATCGGCTGCGTGAATTCATCAAGATAGGTCGTGGCCGCCACGTAAAAGGGCGTTCCCTCCACAGGGGCACAGACCATGTACTTTTCCTTAAAACTTCCATCCGGTTCTTGCCACTTGTAATAGCCTTCGGACTCCTTCCCGTCTTTTCCTCCGCTGAAAACTTTCCAAAACCTCGGGAAATCCTTCTCCAGCGGCCCTTTCATGGTGCTCATATCCATGCCCACGATCCTGGCGCTGGCGTGAGCCCAGTTGCGCCAGATGCCTTGTGCGTCTGGAGTTCCATGAAGCGCGGTGTATCCCGTGGTCCCCACCTTTTGAACCGCCAGTTTCTTGAACTCCGGATGCTTATCAAACTCTTCCTTCTTGAGCTCCGGATGGCTCAGGAGATACAGCCTCACCTGAGAAGCCACGGAACGGGCTTTTTCTGCAATGATCTGCTCGCCCAGCTGGCTGACCGCTCTGGTGCTCTCTTGAGTGATCAGGCTTGAAAGATTTTCCAATTGCTGGAGGTAGAGATACCCCGCTGCCGCAAAGAGGATGATGGGAACGAGGAAAAAGAGAACGAAGATCTTGAACCTTAACCCCATGCCTTTCTTCTTGGCTTTCGGCACGGCTTCCTTTGCCTCTGCTTTTTCCTCTCTGGTCGGAGGAGGTTCTTCTTTGGGCAGGGGTGGCTCCTCTCCTTTGGCCGGAATTTCGCGTGTCGGCCGCAACGCGGGTGGCGGCTCCGCGGGCTTGGGTTCCGGTCTGGCGGCCGGTTTGGCAGCCGGCCCGGCCTCCGGTTTGACTTCCGGTTTGGCCTCCGGCTTGGGGATGGTCATCATATTGCCGCAGGCAGTGCATTTGGCCTTTGCGCTTGCGGTCTTGATACGCGATGGATCGATCTGATACTTCTTACCGCATTCCTCACATATAATGATCATCGTTCACTCCCCCTTTTCAATATCCCTTCTCTTTAATCTTGCGAACCATGGCTTGCTTGAAGGCCGCTCTCTTGTCCTCGCGCTGGATCTCGCGGGACACGATCTCCACGAGTTCCGGGGCCCGGCGAGTGGGAAACCTCGCCACATTCTGGCCCAGATCATTGACGGCATCTTCAATCAGGATTTGGGCCAGCGGGCCGATCGCCAACGAGAGTTCTCGCCTCAGGGTGTCCATGAAATCGGCATCGACTGCGGCGATCGCCTCAGCCACCTGCTCGATGAGTTTGAGCTTCAACAGCTTGCTGGCTGTTTCTCTCAGGGTGCTCATCTTCAGCCCTGTCTTTTTTGAAATCACCGCCAGGCTTTTCTTCCCGTCCAGTTCCATGAAGAGCGTCAACATTTGGGCATCAAAGGAATACTCTGCCGTGTCTTCCCTGACGACCCTTCTGAAGACTATGGCCGAAATATCACCGGATGATATGTCCATGCCCTCGCCTCCCGCTGTGTTCCATGCCTTCCGTTCGGAACGTTCGCCTTCCGCAGCAAACAAAGCTTGCTGAAGCCCAGGCTCCCCCCGCCTTGGGCTTCCGACACTTAGGCCTCATTGCCTGCCGCGCTTCTGTCATTTGGACTCGCGCCAGAGCTTGATTTCCGCCCGCAAGGCTCTGAACTCCGCCCGGATCACTTCCTTGATTTCTTCCAAGGCATAGGCAAACGCCTCGTGAGGCGACAGGCCCGTGAACCGGGCCTCCGGTGCGGATTCCACTTTCGGTTCTTCCTGGCGAGGGCTTTCCGCCACCGGAACCCTCTGTTCCTCGGGCGGCGCCGGAGGAGGCGGGGCCTCGGCGACCACGGCCTCTTTCTTATCCGCCTTCCTGAGCATCACCTGCTCCTTGAGTTTCTTGAACTTCGCAACCTCCTCGAGAAGCATCTTTTCCTTCTCCGGCCGGGCCATGCCCTCGGTCAGGGCCACCCTCTCCAGGGCGTCATAGACGGAATTGATCACCCGCGTGGCCTCGGGGTGGGCCTTGCCTTTGTTCGCCCTCACATATCGTCCCACGGACCCCAGAAGCTGAAGGAAGGTCAGGATGATTTTGTCTTCACTGTAAACATACTCGACGTTCTTCACTTCGTTGAGGAGACTGTCCATGGTGCTGTCCGTGATCTCCCAGTCAATGGACAGCAGGACGGCCTTGAGATTCTTGAGGGGGTGTTCGCCCAACCCCGCCTGTTCGTCCATCGCCTCCGGAGAATCTTCCTGGAAGAGATGATCCAATCGATCCTCCACTTGAGATCTGAAATTGTCCTCGTCTCTTTGCCGTGCCAAGCCCGCACCTCCTAGGTGAGATCTTTCCTGAGCGAATCGATGGTCATGATAATGATCTTCTTCATCGTCTGCACCACGTTCGGCCCCTTGAGAGCGCTTGCTTCGAACGAAGGGGCCTTGAGTTTCGAGTTCAGGTCCTTTTCGAGCCACTCCACGGGCAGAAGAGGAATCCCCTCGTCCAGGAGATCTCTTTTGTTGTACTGAAACACCAGCGGGATCTCCGTGATGTTTTTCTTGTAGGAGGCCAGGTTGTCCGCCAAGCTCTTGAGGGAGAGAACGTTCTCCTTTCGACGAACCGCCAGGGAATCCGCCACAAACACGATGCCGTCCGCGCCCCTCAGCACCAGCCGCCTCGTGGATTCGTATTTCACCTGACCCGGAACCGTGTAGAGCTGGATCCGGATGTCATACCCCTTGATCCTGCCGATCTCGATGGGAAGGAAGTCGAAGAACAGGGTCCTGTCCCCATGGGTTTTGATGGTGACCATTTCCGTTTGAATGCGGCTCCGGAACTTTTTGTAGATATATTCAAGGTTGGTCGTTTTCCCTCCCCGGCCAGGGCCATAGTAGACGATCTTCGCTTGAACCTCTTTCTTTTTCAGATTGATGATGGCCATGGAACGCAACCTCGCCTGAGAACAATGGGGCTGAACAGGTCTCCCGGCCCTCAAACGCCCGGCTCCAAAAGTCCGATGAGCTTTTCCGTGGCTTCAGCCACCTTCAGCCTCAGGAACCCCAGGGAGACCTCCTT
>JALOPA010000078.1 GCA_025454125.1 Thermodesulfobacteriota bacterium | reverse complement strand
CCCTCTCCATCCTGGCGCCATCAAGTACTACAAGGAAAAAGGGGTCCTGAAGTAGCGAGGGCCCTGACAGGATACTGACGAGTGACGGGTAACGAGTGACAGGTTGATGTCTTAATCTCGTTACCCGTCACTTGTCACTCGTCACTCATTAAGGCGGCTTCATGCGAAGTCTCAAGGGGTGGTGGAATCTCCCGATCCTGATCGTCGGCGTCGTTGCCGGGGTTTTTCATTTCTACACCTCCGGTTTCGGGACCCCTTCGCCCCGGATTTTGCGAGGCCTTCATCTTTTTCTTCTCCTGCCCATGGTTTTTCTTCTCTTTCCGGCGACCCGGAAATCCCCGAAGGATCGTCCCAGCGTCCCGGACATTTTCCTGACGCTTTTCTGCGCCGTGGCAAGCCTTTACACCGTGCTTCAGGCCGATCGCCTCAACATGCGGTTCATCGGCTTCCATGACGTGCGCTTTGAGGAGGTGGTCCTGGGCGGCGTGCTGGCTCTGGCCGTGATCGAGGCTTGCCGCCGTGCTATGTCCAAATGGATGGCGGCGACCATCAGCCTGGTCCTGGTCTACCTCCTCACCTGCCAGTTCTGGCCCGGCATGTTCCACTTCAAGGCCTTCAGCCTCTCCCGTGCGGTGGAGATTCTCTACCTCTCCGGCGACGAGGGGATGTTCGGCTTTCTCACCGGCATCTCCGCCGAGATTCTCTACATCTACATCCTTTTCGCGGCGGTCATGACCGCCACGGGGACCGGAGAGTTCCTGATCGACTTCGCCACCTTTGCCGCCGGCTGGGCCAAGGGAGGTTCGGCCAAGATCTCGGTGCTGTCCAGCGCCCTTTACGGCACCATGAGCGGCTCTACAGTCGCCAATGTGTACGCCACGGGCAGTTTCACGATTCCCCTCATGAAGCGAAGCGGCTTTTCGTCCAAAGAGTCAGCCGCCATCGAGGCCATCGCCGGCACAGGCGGGCAAATCATGCCTCCCATCATGGGAGCGGGATCCTTCATCATGGCGGAAATCACAGGGATCCCCTACTTCAAGATCATCACCCTGGCCATCATCCCCGCCCTCCTTTACTACCTCGGGGTCTTCTGCATGGTCCACTTCATTTCCCTCAAGCGAGGGATCAGCGCCATCCCCCGCGCGGAACGGCCTTCGGCAAAAACCATCCTCCGGAGATCCTACTACTTCCTTCCCTTCATCTCCGTGCTGGCACTGCTCGCTTACGGGTACTCCCCGGCCAAGGCCGCCTTCCACTCCATATGGATCTCCATTCTTCTGAGCTTCTTCAACAGGAGAACCTGGCTGACTCCCATGAAACTTCTGGACGCGCTGTCACGAGCCATGGTGAATGCCGCGCTCATCGCAGCGATCCTCGCCGGCTCAGGCATGGTCGTGGGCACCCTGACCCGCACAGGCGTGGCTCTTTCCTTTGGGTCCATGTTTTTGCAGGCCTCCATGGGAAACCTTCTGCTCGCCATGGTCCTTGTTTTCCTGGTGGTCAGCGTCATCGGGACAGGCATCCCGACCACCGCCTCGTACATCATCTCTGTCACCGTCGGCGCCCATGCCATGTCCCAGCTCGGGGTCCCACTGATCGCCGCCCACCTCTTCGTCTTTTACTACGCGGTGCTGGCGGACCTGACCCCTCCGGACGCCGTGACGGCCTTTGCCGCAGCCAATCTCTCCGGGTCAGAGCCCATGGCGACCGGAGTCGAGGCTTTCCGGCTGGGGATCGCCGGTTGGCTTGTGCCCTTTGCTTTTGTCTACCAGCCGGCGCTCCTCCTCAACGGTTCCCCTTTCATCATTGCGGTCAGTTTTGCGGTCACAGCCATGGGCGTACTCTTCCTGGCCGGGGGCGTGATCGGGTATGTGGCGGGCCGCCTGTCTCCTCTTCAGCGCTGTCTCCTGCTCGCAGCCTCCTCTCTTTTGGTTTTCCCGTCCACCACCCGGGCCGCCGTCGGATTGATCGTCGGAATCGCTGTGTTCGTTTGGTCCCACTCTCAGAACCGTAACAGTTTAGCTCTTTGAAATAAATGCAGAAAGAGGCCACGGGGGTCCCTCCAGAAACAGAAAACGAAGAGTGTGCGGTAAAGACTCAGCAGATAAGGTGCAGCGAAGGCGGGCGGCGAGGTTTCACCGGCACCTGCCAGCGGCAATTCATATGGCAAGTTCTCCGGTAGCCCTCCGCCCGCCTCACCCATGGCCTAAAGCCAGCCACTGAGGTGTGGCGTCTTCGTTGTTCTGTTTCTGGAGGGACCCCCGTGGCCTGAGCCATCCTTTTCAAAGAGCTAAACTGTTACTCGAACCCGTGCCGCTCATCCCCGGATTCCGGCACGGAGTTCCTGACCTAACCGGAGGATCAAGCCTTGCTGCCGTCAAAGTCCGACGTGGTGATCATTGGAGGGGGAGTGATCGGCTCTTCCGTCGCCTATCACCTCGCGGTGCGGAAGCTCTCCGTCGTCCTTCTGGAAAAAGGGGGTCTCGTATCCGGGACCTCTGGGGCCTGTGACGGCCTGGTCTACCTTCAGTCCAAGAGACCCGGCCCTCATTTGAAACTGGCCATGGAAAGCAGAAAACGGTTCGATTCTCTTCAAAACGAGCTGGGCCGGGACATCGAATTCAGAGCTCTCGGAGGGATGATCATTATAGAAACACAGGAAGAACTCGAGGCCATGCGCCTTTTTGTGGAGGAGCAGAAACAGACCGGGCTCGACGTCACCCTTCTCGATGGAAAACAGGCAAGAGAACTGGAACCCTCTTTGTCAAAAGGGATTCTGGGGTGCACCTACTCTCCGCTGGACGGCCAGGTGAACCCTATTGCTCTTGCGCTGGCCTTTCTGCGAAGGGCCGGGGACAAGGGCGCTGAGGTCTTCCCTCACACCCGGGTCACGGGTTTCAGTCTGCATGGCGATCGGATCGTCGGTGTAAAAACCGCCGCAGGGACCATTGAAACGAACACCGTGGTCAATGCGGCCGGTGTGCACGCGCCGGAAATCGGCCGCATGGCCGGCCTGGAAATCCCCATCATACCTCGACGGGGTCAGATCGTCGTGACCGAGGCTCGTGCTCCCCTGCTCCGCCGCGGTCTTCTTTCGGCGAAGTACATCGCGGCGAAATACAACCCGGCCCTGGCCGGCTCCGGTGACCTCGGCATCTCCATTGAACAGACCCTGAGCGGAGGGTTTCTTCTCGGGTCAACACGGGAGTTTGTCGGCTTTGACCGAAAGACCACATGGGAGGCCATGCGAAGGATTGCGGTTCAAACATCGAGGATTCTCCCCCTGCTGCGGGACCTGCGCGTGATCAGAACCTTTGCGGGTCTTCGCCCGTCCACTCCTGACGGCCTTCCTTTCCTCGGACCGGTCCCCGGCGTTGAGGGCCTGTTCATGGCCGCAGGACACGAGGGGGACGGCATCGCCCTGTCGCCCATCACCGGACAGATCCTCGCCGAGTGGATTGCGGATGGATCGCCGGGCATCGACGTTTCCTCCTTCAAGGCGGCGAGGTGTGATCGTTTGCCTCTTTGAAGTGAAGCTCCCCGCGCCGCCGCACGGGGCATCTGCGGCGAAGGCGAGTGAACCGCTGTCGGCTGAAGCCGACAGCTTGAGGGACAAGGCTGTTGCAATCTCCGCTCTAATGAGGTACATTCGCTCGAAACGTCTTTTCAATCATATGCCATTTTCAGAAGGAGTAGGTTATGACTCGGGAGGTCAGTTCCGACACCCAGGAGATTTTTGGCGAGATGCAGGAGGACCTGGCCAGGCAAAAAGCCAGCCTTCGCCGCAACAGGAACCCGCAGGATTCGAATCCCCCGGGCAGGCCCATGCTGCTGTGGGGCTTGATCGGGATCATTCTGATCCTCTTGCTGGTGCTGCTTTTCAGAGGGGGAGACAAAGCGGTCACAGAGGAGCTGAACGCCCTCAAAACCCGTGTGGAGCAGACGGAAAAAAGGGCGGCCGCCTCTGAAACCGCGGCAAAGAAGGTGGACGCGGTGGACGGCCAGATCAAGGCGCTCCAGCAGTCGATCGCAAAGGTCGAGGGCAATCAGCGCTCCCTTGCAGACCGGATCGACAAGCTGGCCCAGCATGCGGAAAAGCCGGCGGCGGCCCAGCCCGCCCCCCAAAAGAAACCGGGAGCTCAGGCCAAGGTTCATGAAGTCAAGCCCGGAGAGACCCTTTTCAGCATCGCCAAGAAATACAACATCCCTGCGGATCAGCTTCTCAAACTCAACAACATGACCAAGAAGGACACGATTCAAGCGGGCCAGAAACTGGTGGTCGCTCCGTAAAGCCCATGATCCTTGACCTCAAGGGAAAAGTCCTGCACGTTCTGGAGCCGAAGTCCGTGGGAACGGAAAAGGCCCCTTCCCTTCTCTTTGTCCACGGCGCAGGAGGAAATGGGGAGATCTGGCAGGAGCAGGTCGGTTTTTTCGAGGGAAAGCACTCGGTCTACCGCATCGATCTGCCGGGGCACGGGGGCTCCGGCCCGCCGGGAGAAGAGCGGATCAGCCCCTACGCGGAACGGGTTCGACAGGGTGCGGAAGCGGTTTTCGGAAAAGGGCCTTTTGTCCTGGCGGGGCACTCGATGGGCGGCGCGGTCGCGCTGGAGCTCGGGCTCAACCCCCCGGCCGGTTTGTGCGGGCTGGTGCTGGTCGGGACAGGGGCAAAGCTCGCCGTCACCCGCGCGATCTTCCAGATGCTGAGTGAGGATCCCGAAGCGTTCTTCCAAAGCATCGACCAGTTCGCCTTTTCTTCTGCGACTCCCAGGGTCATCAGGGAAGAGTTCATCCGCGTGAGCCGGCAGTGCGCGCCCTCCGTGATCTACAACGATTTCATGGCCTGCAATCAATTCGATATCCGGGACCGGCTTTCCGAGATCAAGCTCCCGACCCTCGTGCTTTGCGGCCAAGAGGATCAGCTGACCCCGGTCAAGTACTCCAAGTATCTGCACGAAGCCATCGCCGGATCCCGCCTCGTCCTCATCCCCCGGGCCGGGCACATGGTGATGTCTGAGCAGCCGGACCTCTTCAACCGGGCCCTGCTTTCCTTTGTGGAGACTCTCGGCCGCTGATCCGGCTTGAACGGCGCTTCAGACCTGCAGGGGTGGAACTTTCGACGCTCTTGCTTTTGGGCCGCAAATCATTTAAACATCTCTTCATCGTCTTCCGGCACAGCCGCGAGCGGTGTCCTTCCCGGCAAGACGATCGACGATTCCCTCGAATAAAGGAAAGGTGTACTGAACCATGAAACGATGGATTCTTGTTTTCGTGCTTTTGCTCTTTGCCGTCAGCCCCGCCTACGGCAGAACCGCGTCTCAAAAGAAGGCCCGGCCACAGACCCCTCAAGCCCAGGCCAAGGAAGCCGGCGACCAGGAAGAACCCTACAAAGCCTATATTGTCGTGGAGGCGAGCACCGGGAAGGTGCTGGAGGGGGCCAACACACACCTCCGATGGCCACCCGCCAGCATCACCAAACTCATGGTCTCCCTGCTGGTCATGGAGAAGCTGGCCGCCAATGAGATCAAGCTCACCGACACGATCACCGCTTCCCGGGACGCCATGAAAATGGGAGGGAGCCAGGTCCATCTCGATGAGGGGGAAACCTTCACGCTGGAAGAACTGATGAAGGCCATGTTGATCGCATCGGCAAACGATGCGGCCTATGCCATTGCCGAGTTCATCGCAGGGAGCAAAGACAAGTGCGTGGACCTGATGAACGAAAAAGCCAAGGCCTTGAACATGAACGACACGGAGTTTCGATCGGTCCACGGGCTTCCCCCGTCCAAGGGAGAAGAGGAGGACCTCACGTCGCCTGAGGATCTTGCGATCCTCGCGCGACACCTTCTGAAGTACCGCAAGCTCCTGGAATGGACCTCCGCTAGAAGCGAGCCTTTCCGCGACAGCACCCTCACCATGGTCAATCACAACAAACTCCTCGGGAGGGTGTCGTCCATCGACGGCCTCAAGACCGGCTTCTACAGAAAAAGCGGATACAATATCGTTGCCACGGCCCGGAAGGGGGATTTCCGGCTCATCGTCGTGGTCATGGGAAGTCCGACCCACAAAATTCGCGATGACGTGGTTGAGGAAAAGGTGAAAAAGTACCTGCCCCTCTACGAGATGGTTCCGGTCGTCAAGAAAGGGGATACGATTGACCGCGAAATCGTTCTCACCGAGGCCGTTCAAAAAAAGCTCAAAGGCGTCACGGCCGACGGGTTCTCCTACCCCATGCTGATCAAAAAGAAAAGCGCGATCAAGAAGGAAGTCCTTCTGCCCGAGAAGTTGGAGGGTGAAGTCAAGCAGGGGCAGAAGCTTGGGGAACTGGTGGTGAAGCTCGAAGAGGAAGTGATCGGGAAGGTGGACATCGTGTCTCCCGCCGCCATCCCCAAGGCGGGCTTTTTCACCCGCCTGTTCAGGAAGTTCGGGATCGGCTTGTGAGCGCCTCCGGAGCAGCGACAAAACCCAGACTGACCGGGATAGGGGCGGGCTTGATGCCCGCCCTGTTCTTTTTGCGCCATCCCAGTTTCGTTGTGGCACTGTTCTTGCTGTTTTTCTGTATGATCCCTCCCGCTGCCTGTTCCCAGCCTCTCGTCGGGACTGCACTCGAATGGCAGGATTTTGAGAGACAGGTTCGCGACACCGTCTTGTCCGGGCAGGAAGGAGAGAAGCTCCTGGCCTATTGGGCCGACCGGCTTGAAAAGGAGTTCCCCCCTGCCCGATTCCGGAAGGAGATCACCTTTCCCCTCGCCGGTTACTCGCTGAGGGATGTAGGCGGAAAAAACGGAGACGGCTACAAACCGGAGGGCTATCGTTTTCTTGACGGAAACAGGCACCTCGGCCATCCGGCCCAGGATGTTTTTGTAAGAGACCGCAATCAGGACGGCAGAGATGACCTCACGGCAGGACCGGTGGAAGTATTGGCCCTGGCTGAGGGCATTGTCTTATCGGTTTTCTCGGACTGGAAAGCGTCGGATCATCGCCGGGAGATCAGGGGAGGCAATTATATATGGATCTATCATCCGGGTTTGAAAGCGTTCTCCTACTGTGCACACCTGGAAAAGATATTTGTAAATCCCGGCAACCGGGTGCAAGGAGGAGAACCGATTGCTACGTTAGGGCGCACAGGGAAAAATGCATCCGTTGCACGTTCCCCTACGCATCTCCACCTGATGGTTCTGTCCTTGAAGAACATGCAACCTCTGGATCCCTATCCTCTGTGGCGGCCTTCCCCGAAGGACCGGTAACACGATGGGGCGTCTCTAAGGTTCAGGGGCTATCCCCTCGTATCTCAAGGATTATTCGATCAATTTTTTTTGCGCTCCTATTGAGAAGTTGCTTGACATCTCGGATTCGCTTCAATAAGGTGCCCAGTACTTGAAAAGACCCGTGCTCATTCACCTATGAAAATGACCTGTCA
>JALOPA010000077.1 GCA_025454125.1 Thermodesulfobacteriota bacterium | reverse complement strand
AGGCGTCAGGCTCGTATCGCTCACCACCAGATCTCTTGAAAGGGGCGAAGCGATTTCTCGCAGGATCGATCGGAGGGTGTCCAGATAGCCCCTCTGCGTTTCATTCAGGCCGCTGTTTTTCAGAATTTCCAAGCAAGGCTCGGCGAGATGTCTCACGTTGAATGAAACGCTCTGCTCCAGTTCTTTCCTGTCCGTCTCCCTCATTTGCAGGAGCACCTTCAAGGTTGCGCTCATGTCTTCCAGCCTCTGGTCCTTGGTTCTCAGCTCATTCGCTCTCTGATCCATTCTGTCGTCATGTTCTTTTCGACGGCGCTCTCGACCATCCCTCCAAACCGAGGCTATAGGACTCTCTCCCGCCTCGTTCGTGCTGTCTTCCAAACTCTTTGTGGAAATCACCTGGTCAGAAAGCATGGCCCGATTCTCCATTTCTTGCATCTCCTTGCGGGGGTGGTCGCGGGTACAGGTTTTTTGGGCTATTATGGGGCTTGCGCTTTCTCCCGCAGTGAAGCGGGACACAGTTTTCTTGTGACCTATTCACAAAAAGAAGGACAGGACTCAGAAGGCGTTCGGGGCGTGCTTGCTCCGGCCGTTCAGGGGAGGCGCATTTCCCGGCCTTGTGTGCCGCTTCTGCTGAGGGCTTTTACTGGACGGAGGCCGGGGCTCAGGTGGCAGTACATGAGGGGGCTTTGAAGCCGGGTGCTCATCCTGCTCGGGAGGGGTTGCACCCGCTCCTGGCGGTTCTGTGCGGCCGGATATGTTTACCGGCCGAAAGTGCTCCATGAGAACCTTCCGTGGGATTTCATCAACCACGGAATGAACAAAGAGCCTCTACTCAAGGAGTACAAGGTCAGCTTCAAGGAGGAGGAGTCGGAATAGCCTCAGACCTTGGCCGCGTTTTCCAGGAAAGCATCCATCACCGCATCGGTGAATTTCCTATCCAGAACATGGGCATCTACTTTCACGACCTTTATTTTGTCGGGATAGGCCGAAATGGCATCTATGAAGCCCGCATTTGCCTCGGGGTCATACATGGGACCACCCAAGCGGTCATAGGCCGAGAACCCCTGCATGGGTATGACCACGGTAACCGGCCCCTTGCTCTTGCTCAATTTTTCACCTATTTCCCTTCCGACTTGATGAAGTTCTGCATAGGTTGACCGGTAAGACATGACGGCCTCGTTGTGGAGATGAGTCTTCCGGCCCGTAAGTTTTCCCGGTGGGGCGGCGATGAGATCACAGGTCCCGGGGACAAAAACCTGAGGCAGTCCAAGCTTTCCGGCATTCTCATAACGATCGTCAGGCGGAAACGAAAAGCCGCCTGCAATGCGGTCAAGCCAGTCACTGGAAAGCTCGATAACGCCACCGTCAATATAGCCGTCCGCAATGACCTGTTCCAGGCTGACAGGACCGAACCCGAAGCAATGAAAGGTCATGGGATGGAAGCCGGCATCAGCAAGCCTCTGCCGTATCATGCGGTTCGCATCCTCCGTAGCGCCCTTGGCGCAAAGGGCCACGATCTTTTTCTCGTGTTCCTCCTCTTTAACCTGCGCATTGGCCAGTCCCACGACGCCTCCGCAGGCCCTGGTAAAGATCATCCTTGTGAGGCGATTCAGCCCTACCACATCGGCGACAGAGTGAAACATGCATATATCCTTGGTTCCTACCAGGCGACTCATCGCCGGATTCCCTGCCTGCGAGGAGACCATGAACTTCGGTATGCCTATGGGAAGGGCCCGCATCGTGCCCGTTCCCAAGACCGTGCCCATGCCTCCTCCGATGCCTAGCACGCCGTGAATCCTGCCCTCCTTGTGCAGGCGCAGGGCGATGACCCCCGCGCCTTGGGCCTGCAACCCAATGGCGTCGCCCTCAGCCGGGATTTTTCTAACCTGTTCCATCGTTGTGCCGGCTGCCGCAGCGACCTCCACACGCGTGATATCCGGCTCTATTGTCGGCTCCCCTAATACACCGCCATCCAGCAAGAGCGCCTTTGCTCCCAGCGCTTCTATCTGCTCCCTGCAAAATGCGATCTCCGTACCTTTGGTATCCAGCGTTCCTACTACAAGCACTGTCTTCATGAGTGTCACCCGTTTGGATGGTCTTGCTCGGTTTGCTTTCAGGTTGCTGAAAAACACTCATGCGGTGTAAAAGGGACAGGTAACGAGGGACAAGTTGGGTTTTTGTCTCGTTACTATTTACCCGTCCCTTGTGACAAGTGTGCACCCTTGTATCTGAGCGTTTTTGAGCAACCTGCGGGCATGGTCTTTTTCAACATCCTGCTGTCTAAACCCCACCACCAGAACCTTTGTTCGGCTCCGGCATCTCACCCCGTTATGCTTTTGGCTTTGACTCGTCGGAGACCTGGGCTCAGGTGGCAGTACATGAGAGGGCTTTTGAGGCCTGCTTGAAGAAAAAGCTCCTCCAGTTCATCAAAGAGGACGGGCTTGTCCGGCCAGTCGAACTGTTTTTCTTTGAGCAAGAATTCCTGCCAGCGGGCATCGAGATCCGAATCCTTGTCGAGCAAGGCGGCCTTGGCGCGGTCGCACAGAAACATCTCGCACACGATCGGCTTGAGGCGCCACAAACAGCCCTTGTCGCCCAGATAGACGCACTTGAACCCACCGGGGTCATTCTCCAAGGCCGTTTGAAGCGCGCGAAGACCCTCGTCAGACGACAAGAGAGCATTGACGACCACGTCTGCGAAAAAAGTCGCGATTCCGTCTCTGTTGCAACAGGCACTCTGTCGGGTGGTGAAGCAGGCTTGGGTACAGATTTCAGAAAGGGATTCTTGCTGAAACCGGGAAACCTCTGCTCGGAACTGAAGATAAGGCTCGATGCCGGCCCGGAGCCGCTCCAGCGCAGAAGCAGAAAGCCCTTCAAGATAGTTCTGCACCATCAGAAGGGCTTCCAGCTGATCCCGATTGTATTCGGTCACGCCCACAGCGAAAGGGCTGAGATCTAAAGAAACAGATCCTGCATCTTTTGGGCGAGCATCATGTTTCCGTTGAGCTTGAGCTTGCCGCCCATGAACGCCTGGATCGGGTTGACCGTCTTGTTGACGATGCCGAGCCACGTGTCGCTTGCCATGGTCAGGGTCACGGTGGGTGAAGCGTTCTTCCCTTCTGCGACCTGGCAGGTGCCGTCTTTTATGGTCGCATTCCAAGAGCCGCCGCCTTCCCCCGTGATCTCGAACTGAAAGACCGCATTCAAGCCCTTGGCCGCAGCCGGTTTAAACCTCGTCGCCATTCCGTCGAAAATCTCTTTCACATTGGTAAATGCCATGTCCGCGTCTCCTTTCTTTTGATGATATTCTCTGCAGTTGAACGGACCCTTTTCAGTGACTCATCTGGCCAGGTAGTTTACAAAACTTAACCGGCTTGATCAATAACAAAAGAAGTCCCCGTGATCTCAATGAAAAAGGGCTTCTTGCCAGGCGGAAGGAATCGACTTATATTGAGCCATGTTTTTCTCCCGGGAGGTATGCCATGAAAGCCTTAAAATGGATGATCGGTATTGTGGTGGGGTTCGTTGTTCTGTTTGTCGCGCTCCTGCTCATTGTTCCGCAGTTCATTGATATCCAGAAATACAAGCCGGAGATCGAGAAGCAAGCCAGCGAGGCCGCAGGGCGGCCATTTACGATCGGAGGGGATCTCCGCCTCTCCCTGTTTCCGTGGGCAGTCATCGGCCTGTCCGACCTTCGTCTGGGAAACCCTCCCGGGTACAAGGAAAAGGATATGCTCAGCGTCAAATCCTTTGACGTGGAGGTGAAGCTCCTTCCCCTGATTTCCAAGGACGTTCAGGTGAAGCGGTTCGTGGTGGAGGGGCTCAAGCTGAACATGGAAAAGAACAAGTCGGGCCGCGGAAATTGGGAAGGCATAGGGAAAACGCCGGACAAGGCTCCCCCTGCTCCTCCAAAGGACACGACCAGAAAGCCGGAAGAAAAAGGAGAAGGTGTTTTTCCTCTCAAGGCGCTTGAGGTAGGTGAGTTTGCTGTGAAGAACGCCTCCTTTGTCTACCTGGACCATGCTACAGGAGAGAAGCAGGAGATTTCCGGATTGACGCTGACCCTGCAGGATGTGTCCCTGGACCGGCCGATCCGTTTGACGCTCACGGCCCTTCTCGACAACCAGCCTCTGTCTGTTGAAGGATCGTTGGGCCCTGTGGGGAGAGATTTGAAAGTGGCGAAGATTCCCCTGGACGTGACGGTAAAGGCCTTCAAAGAGGTGAATGTGAGCTTGAAGGGGGACGTCGTGACGGCTACACAGCAATTTGATCTTGGCCTTCAGGTGAATCCTTTTTCCCCGCGGAAGGTCTTTTCCGCGATGGGAAAGCCTTTCCCCGTGAACACAAGCGATCCTGAAGCCCTGAACAAGGTGGCCCTAAAGGCGACGCTGAAGGGAAGCCCTGACCGGGTGTCCCTTTCGCAGGGGGCGTTGGACTTAGACGAGTCGAAGCTCAATTTCTCTCTCAACGCCAAGGACTTCTCCAAGCCGGACCTTGCCTTTGACCTCAATTTGGACAAGATCAACGTGGATCGGTACCTCCCGCCTTCGTCCCCCAAAGGCGCGGCCAAAGAGGAAAAAGCCAAGGCAGCCCCCGGCGCTTCGAAAAAAACGGACTACGCTCCGCTGCGGAAAATGATCGTCAATGGAACGGCTAAAATCGGTATGCTCACGGTCATGGGAGCCAAGGTCGAGGATGTGAACGTCAAGATAAACGGCAAGAACGGCCTCTTTCATGTGGATCCTTTTACCGCCAAGGTCTACCAGGGAGGGGTGAGCGCGAAAACCGCCATGGATGTGCGGCAAGACGTGCCCAAGACCACGGTGGATTTTCAGACCAAGGGGGTGCAGGCCGGGCCGCTGCTGCGAGACGTTTTGAAGAAAGACTTGTTGGAGGGCACTGCAAACGCCGATGCGTCCATTCAGATGGAAGGAGACGATCCGGAAATCATCAAGAAGAGTCTGGACGGCAAGGGCCAGTTCCTTTTCACGGATGGAGCTATCAAGGGAATCGATCTGGCCGGCATGGCCAGGGACGCGAAAGCGGTCATCGGCCTGGCCAAAGAGGGGGAACAAAAGCCCAAGACGGACTTCTCCGAACTCAATGCCCCTTTCACGATCACCAAAGGCCTGGTGAACACGACCGGCACGACGATGAATTCCCCGCTCCTTCGCGTCCTGGCAACAGGCAAGGCGAACCTTGTGGATGAGTCGCTCGATATGAGGGTTGAAACAAAGCTGGTTGGCACTCTCAAAGGTCAGGCAGATACCAAGCAGAGAGAGGGTATCACGGTTCCTATTCTAGTCACGGGAACCTTCAGTTCACCGATCTTTGCGCCTGACATGAAGGGGGTTGCGGAGAAGGCCATCCAGGAACGCCTGCTCGCACCCAAGGAAGGGGCCCAGGGCGGGCAGTCCACAGAGGAGAAAGCAAAAGAACTCCTGAAGGGGCTTCCTTTCATGAAGAAGTAGCACAGGACCAGGCAGGCCTGCCTCGTGAAGCCTTCCGTGTATCGGAAGGCTTCAGGTTTTTGTAATGGTAAATCCTTGACACCACAAAGGCTTTCCGCCTATTCTCTTTGCGAGACGAAACTCTTTTTTGCGGAGTCCCACTATGTTCACGACCGGGGTGACTGAAAAACTCGGCATCAAATACCCGATTGTCGGCGGAACCATGATGTTGGTCACGACTCCTGAGTTCACGGCAGCCATATCCAATGCCGGCGGTCTCGGAGTGCTCGCCTCTGCCCTTTACAAGAGCGCGGATGCCTTTGCACAGGCCGTGGACCGGCTCATGGATCTGACGGACAAACCCTTTGCGGTCAATCTCAACTTTTTCCCCACGATGGTTCCCATTGACAACAACGAGTATCTCGACGTGATGATCAAGAAGGGAGTGAAGATCGTGGAGACCTCCGGTCACCACGCGCCCGAGGATCTCTGCGGCCGGTTCAAGGAAGCGGGCCTGACCTGGATCCACAAGTGCGTCGGTCTCCGTTACGCGCTCAAGGTCCAGGACATGGGCGCGGATTTCATCACCGTGGTGGGGTATGAAAACGGCGGGGCCACGGGCAAGCTGGACATCGGGACCATGGTGCTTGTTCCGAGAATCGCCGAGGCCGTAAAGGTGCCGGTGATCGGCGGCGGAGGCGTATCGGACGGCCGAGGATTCCTGGCCACCCTTGCGCTTGGAGCGCAGGGGGTGATCATAGGAACCCGGCTTCTCGCCACCCAGGAGGCGCCCATCCATAGGAAGGTGAAAGAGACTCTGGTGTCGGCAAGCGAGTTGGACACCATGTTGATCCTAAGATCGCTGGGAGCCACGCACAGGGCCTACATCAACGAAGCGGCCAAGAAGTGTGTGGAACTGGAAGACGCTCGGGCGGATGTTATGGAGATTCTCAAGGTGGTCTCCGGTGAGAATGCGAAACGCCTGTACGACACCGGGGACGTGGATGCAGGCATTCTGCCCTGCGGCCAAGGGGTCGGCCTGGTCCACGACATTCCCACCCTCCAAGAACTTTTCGACCGCATGGTGAAGGAGGCGGCGGAACTGGCCAGAAATCTGGCTGCCAGTTAACAAAGATGGTTTCATATAAGGCCGTCACTCCGGTGCCCGTCCTCCGCAGCAGCTGTGCTACGGAGGGTGGAAAAACCGGAGTCTAGGCAGGTGGAAAGTCTAAGAAGAAAATGGATTCCGGCCCCTTCGACAAGCTCAGGGTCCCGAGCCTGTCGAGGGACTTTCGCCGGAATGACTCAAAAAACATTTTTTGGGCTTCTTGAGAAGCCGTCAAGAAAGAAAGGAATGCGTTGAGACCTTTATGAAAGCAAAAGCACTTTTCATTCTATTGTCGATTTCCCTCTGGCTCTCCCCGGCCGGAACGCTCCATGCCCAGAAGGCCGAGCAACAAACCGCCACGGCAGGCAAAGCAGCCGTTGTCAACGGCGTGGTGATCCATGAAGAGGAGGTCAACCGGGGAATCCTCTATCAGCAGCAGCGCATGCTGGCGGCCACGGGTCAGATGATCAGGCCTGACATGATGCCTGAATTGAGAAAGATGATTTTGGAGAGCTTAATCGACCGGGAACTCCTCTATCAACAGAGCCGGAAGAAAGGCATTTCCATCAAGGACGCCGAGGTGAACGAGCAGTTGGATCGGCTGAAGCAGCAATATCCCAATGAACAGGCGTTCAAGGAGAGCATGGCGGAAGATCAACTCACGGAAGAGGTGGTGAAGTCGAGGATCCGGATGAATCTGGCGATCCAGCAGTTCGTAGAGAAGGAACTCGGCGGGAAGGTGGATGTGACGGAAGCGGAAGCAAAGGTTTTCTACGACGGAAATCCGGAATACTTTACGCAGCCGGAAGTGATTCGGGTGAGTGAGATCCTGATCAAAGTAGATCCGAAAGCCGATGCC
>JALOPA010000750.1 GCA_025454125.1 Thermodesulfobacteriota bacterium | reverse complement strand
AGAAAGACCACCACGCCCAGGCCCACTCCGATGACGAAGAAGTTGTAAGACGGAAATGGAAAATCGAAAAGGAAGACGGCGCCGGTGAAGGGCTTGGGTCTGGGGATGGAAAAGAACTGGCCGCTCCACGCCCATTTCACCAGATCGGTGATAATCAGGACGATCGCATAGGTGGCGAGGAGCTGCTCGGGCCAGCCCCGGGCATAAAGCCGTCTGAGCAAGCCGAACTCGATGAGCACCCCCACGGCGCCCATGATCAGGGCAGCGATGACGGCGGCCAGATAAAATCCGAGGACCGGCATGAGGAGAAACTTCCAAATGCTGAAGGAGAGAAAAGCTCCCAGCATGTAGAGGGACCCATGGGCAAAATTGAGAACCCTCAGCACACCGAAGGTCAAGGACAGGCCGGAGGCCACCAGAAAGAGGAGAGCACTCCGGGCGATCCCACTCATGAACTGATTAAAAAGAACGTCAAAGGACATAGCGCTTCCCTTTACCCTCCACCCTTCCCTCCCCCTCGAGGGGGGAGGGTTAGGGAGGGGGTGTGATCTCGCGTTTTCTGTCGTGTTAATCCTTGGGGCTGTGCCGGCTCAGAAAGCGGCTGTTCTATCGCGTCACGCCGGTTTTTTTCCAGACTTCCCTGACACTCGCCTCAGGACGGATGACTTCTTCCCCAGGCACCCGCGAAAGGTCCTTCCACACCTTGAACGGATACTTCGGGTCTTTTGCCACCGTTCCCTGGTAGCAAGGGACCGTGGCCATGTGGTCCAACGCCCGCACGGAGAACTTCTGCCTCAGACCCTCAAAAGGCATTCCCTCGATCGCTTTGATCACGGCTTCGGTTTCTATGGTCTTGGCTTTCTCAATGGCCGCTTTGAGCAGGTACACCGCGTCGTAGTTCTGGACGGCCCAGCCGTCAGGATACTCTCCGGTGGCTTTCTTGAACTTCTCGACGAACTCCATCATCTTGGGATTGGGGTCCATGAAGAAGCACCCTCGTCCAAAGCCGTACACCCCCTCAGGAGCATCCGCGCCAAGGGCCAGCAATACCGGGAAGTCGTAGAGGGCAATGAAAGGAGTCCTTTCAAAGAAGCCGTAAGGGGCCGCCTGTTTCGTGAAGGACACGAGGTCCCCGCCGAACAGCGAGCCGTGAACAGCGTCGGGTTTCTTAGCCATGATGGCTGTGATGAACGCGGTGAAATCCTTCTCTCCCAGTTTGGGCCACGCCTCGTAGACGATTTCGGCATCAGGCACCAGCCTCTTGATCTCCTCGGTAAACGCCAGCTCTTCACGACGGCCGAAATCGTAATCAGGACCGATGGTGGCAAACTTCTTGGCTTTAGGCACTTTTTTCTGAAAGTATCTCGTGGCGGCCACCGCTTCCATGTAGGTGTTGGGAACCACCTGCACGAAGTAAGGCGAGAACTTGTCCACGGTTTGAGCCTCCGTGTTGGCGATCGCCGAAAGCCTCAGGATCTTGTATTCGGAATGAACCACCTGCATGGCGAGACCGGTCCCGCTGCTGCACGGTCCGATGAGGAAATTGACTTTCTCTCTGAGGATCAGGTCTTTCACCTCCCGCACGGCCACATCCGTCTTGCCTTCCGTGTCACGGACAATGTACTCCGCTTTCATTCCGAGAATGCCACCCTTGGCATTGATTTCCTCGAGCGCCATCTTGATGCCCTTGATCCCGGCTTCAGAGTACATGTGGCACCCCCCGGCGAAATCATAGATCACGCCGATCTTGATCGCGCCCTGCGAGAAAGCGGCGGATGCGGTCAACAGGGTGAAAGCAAAAAAGAGGGCTGTGAGCAACGCTGACTTCTTCATGTCTTTCTCCTTTCCTTAAGAGATGACTTGTTGAAAGGTGAATCGGTTACAGGCACGGTTCTCAGAATTCAACTCACCAGGAGTTGCAGACTCCTCTAGACCGTAAGAAAGATGCAGCAAACGGCAAGCGGTAACAGATCAACCGCCACCTCACCTTACGAGTGGAAGGGTTCCTGCCAATCAGTACGTCAGTACGACACCACCGTCGAAGAGAAGGTCTCCGCCGATCAGGTACTTTGCGTAACGAGAGAATCCGAAAATGAAAAGATTGGCCACCTCGACCGGAGCCATCATTTCTTTGACCCGGGATTTCCCGAGCATCACATCCGCCACGACCTGCTCCTGAGAGACGTCTCTCTGTGCGGCTTGGGCAGGGATCTGGTTGAGGGCTAAAGGCGTTTTGACAAAACCCGTGCTCACAGTGAAAGAACGGATCTTGCCCGCCCCTTCGGCGGATATGGACTGGGCCAAGGCTCTCAGCCCGAACTTGGTGATGTTGTAAACCGGTTTGTTCATGGTGCAGATGTGGGCATGGATGGAGGACATGTGGCCGATCACACCGGTTCCATCCTTGCTTTTGTTCATGTGGGGAATACACAGTTTGGAAAGATAAAAAGGAGCCCTGAGCATGAGGCGCTGCATGAGATCGTATTTTTCCATGGGGAAATTCTCTACGGAATCGATGTGCTGGATTCCGGCGATATTGGCAAGATATTTGATGGTCCCGAGCTTTGCCGCGTCTGCGGTCGCCTTCTTTATCTCGTCATCCTTGCACAGGTCCGCCTGGAGATAGATCATCTGACCGCCCATGTCACGAGCGATTTTCTGGGTTTTCTTGCCCTCCTTGTCGTTGATGTCCAGTCCTACGGTCATCAACTTGTTCGCTGAAGCTGCAATGGCAACGGCTCTTCCGATCCCTGTGCCGCAGCCTGTGACAAGACAGATATTGTCGGGGTTGAAATTAGAGTCCTGTAAAAGAAGGATCTCGTCTCTTTGTATTTCAGGCTCTCTGATGTCCAAGGTCGATCTCCCCCTGGTCTTATACAAAGCAATTCTTGGGCCAGACCATGGATCCGACGCGTGTCACTTCCAGAAAAGGGTCATAACAGCCTGCAACTTTGGTTCAAGGGATGAAAGACTTCGTTCCCTGAAGGCGTTCCGGTCGCTCAAAACCTCCCGGCGGTCGTATCACGCCGCCTACATGTTGTACCAACGCTACAGGGATGCTGCCCTTGCGCGTTGGCCTTGCCCAATCGCACAACCCCTCACGG
>JALOPA010000076.1 GCA_025454125.1 Thermodesulfobacteriota bacterium | reverse complement strand
CACTACTCGTCACTCGTGACTTGTCACTCGTCACTTGAAGAACAACTGACAACGGACAACGGACGACTATAAAATGGCTGAAATCAAGAGCACACTCGATATTATCATGGAGAAGGCCAAGAAGTTCTCTGTGACCGAAGAAGAGAAGCAGGGCTTTAAGCGGCAGGAACTGGAAGGCAAGATCAAAGGCCTTGTTCAAAAGACTCTAGACGGCATCCTGGATACCGAGAGATTCCAGGTCGAATTGGCCGCTTTGCAAGCGAAGGAGAAAGATCTGGTCGATCCGATTCTCAAGGAAGAGCTTGTCGGACGGCTGGAAGTGGAGACAAACAACGAAGCGCTTCTGAAGATGCTAAAAAGCACTGCGGGGCCGGCATGGGCGGCTGTGGAGAAAGTTCTTGCTGACTTTGAGAAGAAAGATGAGAAACAAAAGGAATCCCTTCGAAAGGCTCTGCTCGACGGTTTCAAGAAGAAAGGGATCTCAGGTTCTGCTATCGTGCCCAATCTGAATGCGGATCCTCAATGGCTTCGCGTGAGGTCGGAAACGAGAGTACAACTGCAAGAGGAGATCAGAAAAATATTCTGATCCGACCTCGACCCAAGAAGCCTTTTCCAACCTGAACTGCTCGTCGTGTTTGTGGAGGTGGTCCAGGTGATAAAGCCAGTTTCCCTTTATCCGAAATAGGGAGGTGGGCGCTTAGGCAGATGCATTTTCAGTTGACATCCTCTGGGCAGCCGTATTAGAAAACAGCGCACAGTGTCAATGGCCGTCCGAAGACGGTTCAGCTTCAAATTACAATTTAATCAAATACGAATTAGAGCCACGAAGGCTTTGAGGCGCCCTGTGCGGGCGTTGAGCTTTCGTGGCTTTTTTTGTCCCGAAAACCAGGGCAGCCTGGTGCACAACAAAGGAGGCGATCAGCATGGTTGGAAAAAACTACATTCGTTTGATTTCTTGCCTGTTCGGGATGGCAGCGGCCTTTAGTCTTCTATTCGCTTGGAGCAGTCCATGCCTGGCCGATACAAAAACCCTGAACTATTCATGGCCAAGCAACGTTGGCCCTCTCAATCCGCATCTCTATTCTCCGAATCAGATGTTTGCCCAGGCGATGGTCTATGAGCCCTTGGTTCGCTACGGGGAAGGAGGGCAGATCATCCCATGGCTCGCGGAAAGCTGGGAGATCTCCAAGGACGGCAAGGAATACGTGTTCAAGCTACGGCAAGGCGTGCTTTTCTCCGACGGAACGGCGTTTGACGCTCAAGCGGTGAAAAAGAATTTCGACGCCATCATGGCCAATGCCAAGCGCCACGACTGGCTCAACCTCGTCAACGAGGTCCATGAAACGTCAGCCCCCGACAACCGCACCTTCAGGCTTGTGCTAAAGAACGCCTACTATCCGACGCTTCAGGATCTCACCCTGATCAGGCCCTTTCGGTTTCTGGCCCCTTCCGCCTTTCCGGACAGCGGGAACACGGCAGAGGGAATTCGCAAGCCCGTGGGCACAGGGCCATGGACGCTGGTGGAGAGCAAGTTGGCCGAATATGACGTGTTTGTTCGCAACGACCGCCACTGGAGTGAAAAACCCAAGGTGGAGAAGATCGTGGTGAAGGTGATCCCGGATCCGCACGGCCGGGCTATTGCTTTTGAGACCGGGCTAATCGACATGATCTTCGGACCGGGCGGCATGATCGGCCTGGATACCTTCAAACGCTTCGCGGACTCCGGAAAATACGAAACCCGGATCTCGCAGCCCCTTGCCACCCGGGCCTTGGCTGTCAACTCGAACCGGGGACCCACCAGGGACCTCGCCGTGCGCCAGGCCATGCAGCACGCCTTTAACAAGGACACGATGATCAAGGGCATTTTCATGAACACGGAGAAAAAGGCGGACACCCTTTTTTCATCCGAAATGCCCTACTGCAAAGTAGGACTCAAGCCTTTCGCTTACAGCCCCCAGCAAGCCGAAAACCTCCTGGATGGGGCAGGATGGAAGAGATCTTCGGACAAGGCTGTTCGGGTCAAGGGCGGCACAGAGCTGGCCGTGGACTTCTGCTTTGTGGGGAATGATGCCCTGCAGAAGTCCATTGCAGAGGCCTTTCAATCCGAGATGAACAAGGTCGGCATCCGGGTCAACCTCCTGGGCGAAGAAAACGATTCCTTCCTGAAGCGCCAGAAAACCGGAGAATTCAGCCTGATTTTCAATGATACCTGGGGAGCGCCCTACGAACCTCATGCGACGATGAGCTCCATGAGAGTCCCGTCCCATGCAGACTTCCAGGCCCAGTCCGGGCTGCCCATGAAGGCCGAACTGGACGCCAAGATTACCGAGGTTCTTGGGAGCGTGGACGAAAGTCAGAGAAAGACCCTCTACAGCTACCTCCTCACCACGCTTCACGAACAGGCCGTGTACCTGCCCCTCAGTTTTGTCACGAACGTGTTCGTTCACCGGGGAGATCTCCAGGACGTCACCTTCGGCTGGACCCGGCACGAGATCCCCTTTGAGAAAATGGAGAAACGATAGGGACAAGGGTAGGCGACCTTGGCAAGATTTGTCTTCAAGAGGATTCTGATTCTGGTCCCCGTCCTGCTGGCGGTCTCGATCGTAGTCTTTCTGATCCTGCGGCTGGGGGAAGGGGACCCGGCCATGGCCTACCTGCGCCTTTCCCAGATCCCGCCCACAGACCAGGCCCTGGCAGCGGCCCGCGAGCAGCTGGGGCTGAATCGCCCTCTGCCTGTTCAGTATTTCCACTGGCTGCACAAGGCCCTGTCCATGGATTTCGGAGTTTCCTATGTCACACGAAGGCCGGTGCTGAATGATCTTCTCTACTACCTGCCCAATACCCTTATCCTGGCAGGGGTTTCCATGCTCCTCACCCTCCTGCTGAGCTTTCCTCTTGGGATCCTGTCATCCCTTTATCGCGAGCGCTGGATCGATCAGGCCACACGAGCCGTCTCTTTTGTGGGGGTTTCCGTGCCGAGCTTCTGGCTCGGGTTTCTGCTTATCTACGTGTTTTCAGTGAAACTGGGATGGCTGCCCGCCATGGGAAAAGAGGGTGCTGCCTCTGTGATCATGCCGTCCTTCGCGCTGGCGCTCATGTCCATGTGCATCAACACGCGCCTCATCCGGGCGAGCATGCTTGAACAGATGGAGAACCGCATGGTGCTCTATGCGCGCGCAAGGGGAGTCCTGGAACGGTGGGTCATCGGCCGGCATGTTCTCAAGAACGCCCTGGTCCCCGTGGTCACGGCCATGGGAATGCACGTGGGCGAGCTCCTGGGAGGAGCGGTCGTGGTGGAGAGCCTATTTGCCTGGCCGGGCATAGGCCGCTACGCGGTGACAGCGATCTACAACCGGGACTTTCCGGTCATGCAGTGCTTCATCCTTCTCATGACCGTTATTTTTGTGCTCTGCAACCTGGTGGTGGATATCCTGTATGCATGGCTCGATCCCCGTATCCGGATGGAAGGGGACAATGGATCATGAAGATCTACAAGCTCCTCCTGAAACGCAAACTGGTTCTTTTTGCCCTTGTTGTCCTGGGGCTCCTTTTCTCAGTGGCCATCCTTGCTCCGTGGATCGCGCCCCATGATCCGGCGGAAGTCGATCTGGAGAACAAGCTCCTTGATCCCAGCCTCAGGCATCCCCTGGGCACGGACCACCTGGGGAGAGATGTCCTTTCCAGACTGATGTTCGGCGCGCGGGTTTCGATCGCCGCAATCCTGGCCATTTCACTCCTGATCCTGACTTTGAGCTTCGGTGTCGGTGCAGCGGCCGGATACTGGGGAGGGTCGATCGACTCGTTTCTGATGCGCGTCTGCGACGTGTTTCTTACCTTTCCAACCTTTATTCTGGCCATGTTTATGGTCGGAGTTTTGGGGACTGGATTGACCAACGTGATCCTGGCCATTGTCTTGACTCACTGGGCCTGGTACGCGCGGATCATCCGGGGGCTTGTCCTGAGCCTGAAGAACCGGGAATTCGTTTTGGCGGCCCGGGTAGCCGGCACCCCCCGTCTTAGAATTCTGCTGCGCCACCTCCTGCCCCCGGTCGTCGCTCAGCTGGTCATCCTGGCCACCCTTGATATGGGACACATGATCCTCCATATCGCGGGACTTTCTTTCCTGGGGCTGGGGGTGCAGCCGCCCACGCCTGAATGGGGCGTCATGATCAACGACGCTCGGCAGTTCATCTGGACCAAGCCGCAGCTCATCCTCTACCCGGGCATCATGATCTTTCTCACGGTGATGGCTTTCAATATCCCAAGCGATGCGCTAAGGGATATGCTTGATCCCAGCATCCGGTCGGAGGGTAATTGATTCATGACTTGCACTTCCGTCCTGACCGTAAAAGACCTGCATATTGCCCTGGAGAAAGGGGAGGCTCTTTATCCCTTGGTGAAAGGGTTGAGTTTTGCCGTTGGGAGAGGGGAGGTTCTAGGGCTGATCGGGCAGAGCGGATGCGGGAAATCGATTACTTGTCTTTCTCTTCTCGATCTCCTGCCGGCAGGTTTGAGGCGGACTCGAGGTGAAGTCTGGCTGAATGGCACGTCGATCAGTCAGTTGACCGCTCCTGATCTGAGGTCCCATCGGGGACAGGGAGCCGCCATGATTCTCCAGAACCCTATGAGCTGCTTTAACCCCATTGTCAGGATTCGTCACCATTTTCTCGAGACATTAGATTCCCACCGGCTGACGGATCCCGATCGGGGAATGCAGAGGGTCAGGGAGTCGCTCGACGAAATGGGGTTTACCAATCCAGAGGAGATCCTCGGTCTCTACCCTTTCCAGATGAGCGGCGGCATGCTTCAGCGGGTCATGATCGCCCTGGCCCTTTCGCTCGAGGCGCCGCTTCTGATCGCAGACGAGCCGACGACGGATCTGGACGTCTTGTCTCAAGACAGGATCTTGAATCTCCTGAGAGGCTTGCGGGACAAACATGAGATGGGGATTCTGCTCGTCACCCATGATCTTGGCGTCATTGCGAGCCTCGCTGACACCGTGGCAGTCATGGAGGACGGTGAAATCGTCGAAACCGGCTCGGTGGCACAGATTTTTTCAGAGCCGGTCCATCCCTTCACAAAAATGCTTCTGAAGGCCCATTTCGGTCTCTATGGGGTATTTGCCGATATTCCGGCTCTGAGAGAGGGGATGCGCCAAAGATGAATCTCCTGGAACTGAGAGCCATAGACAAATCCTACCGCCGGGGAGGCTGGTTTGGAAACCGGGACAGGGTCCAGGTGCTGAAAAAAGTGAGCCTTTCCCTCAATGACGGAGCCTGCCTTGGGCTCCTGGGGCGCAGCGGGTCCGGAAAAAGCACGCTAAGCCGGATCGCTCTGGGTCTGGAACATCCGGACTCAGGGCAGATCTTTTTTCAGGGGAAGGAGCTGGCAGGCCTGAATCACAGAGAGACATCCCTGGCTCGAAAAGACCTTCAAGTCGTCTTTCAGAATTCACTTGGATCCGTGAATCCCAGGATGACTGCGGGACAGGTGATTGCCGAGCCGATATGCAATTTCGAATCAGTGAGAAAACCGGAGCTCAGAAGCCGTGTAGGCCGATTGCTGGAAATGGTCGGGCTAAAAGCGTCAGACGCGGAAAAACTTCCGCATCAGTTCAGCGGCGGCCAATTGCAGAGAGTGTGCATTGCTCGCGCGATCGCTCTGAAGCCCAGAGTGGTTATCCTCGATGAGGCCGTGAGCAGTCTTGACATGGTGGTCCAGGCCAGAATTCTGGACCTCCTGGCTGGTCTTCGCCGGGCGCTGGGAACTTCCTATCTTCTCATTTCCCATGACATCAGGGTCATAATGAGGATGGCCGACAGCCTGGCGGTCCTCCACGAAGGAGAGATCGTGGGATATGCCGAGCGTATCGAGCAGGTGGGGGCTATCCAGCATCCTGTGTTCAATGCCTTGATGGATGCCGTTCTGCAACCCTTTCCGTCAGGGATGAGGGCAGGGATTGACAGCCCCTCATGAAGGCGCTGAGAAGAAGGACACGCAATACGAAATTGCGGCCGCAGGAGTCCTTAGGGTTACCGAATAGGACCACGAAGGTTCAGCCGGAGCGAAATCCGGCGAGTCCTCGTGGTTTTTTTGTTGGGAAAGGAATCAGGAATGTTTACAAACTGCACGCTGGATTCACTCGCTTTGCCGCACGTTGTCTCCCCCTCGCCGCAAACGGACTGGAGTGACGTCTGGAAAACGATGATGGCAAGACACCGGGGAATTGCCCCGGATTGTGCTACGCTATGGGATGATCAAAAGCACGCAAGGCATTACTGGAACACGATTCAACAACTCGGGGGAAGCTACATCCACAATACCCTTTCGGGGCTGTCACTAAACCAGAATTCCCGTGTCCTCGACATCGGCGCGGGGCCTGGTACCTTGGCCGTTCCTCTTTCAAAATCCGTCTCTCAGGTCACGGCAGTGGAGCCTTCTCCAGGCATGATGACCGTTTTGGAGGAGAATATCTCCCATGACAAGATTTCTAATGTTTCTTGTCTTCAAAAACGGTGGGAAGAAGTGAATGCTGACTCAGAATTAAGCGCTCCCTTCGACGCGGTCATTGCCGCATTTTCTCTGGATATGCCTGACATCCGGAAAGCGGTTCAGGAAATGATCCGCGTATGCAAAGGCCGCATCTATCTTTATTGGTTTGCAGGAGTACCCTCCTGGACTTCCAATTATGCGGCCCTATGGCCGGTGCTCCACGGAAAACCCTATCCCCCCTCTCCGAAATCCGGAGTGCTCATCGGCGTGTTGCAGCAAATGGGTATTGATCCAACGATCGAGTTCATCCCGATAACCTTTCCGATACGGTTTCACTCGATCGAGGAGGCCATCGAGGAGATCTCTCCGGAATTCTCTGTGCGAACCGATTCGCAGAGGGAGACCCTTTTTCGATTCCTTGAGCGAATCCTTGTTCGCGACGAAGACTCCCTCGTGCTCTTTCACTTTTACATGGCCGTAAAGGCGAGCTGGAATACCACAGCCCTTCCCTGAAAATGGCCCCTCATGATATCGAGCCGGACTCTGATTCGGGCGCGTAGAGGGTCCCCGTTATGCTGCTCGCTTTTGCCCTGACGACGGGCCAGAAATGAGGCGACAACTGCAAGAGGAGATCAGAGAGGTGATAGGAAAGGGAGGACATTAAACAAGGTGGCCGTCAACCGCGGGCCTTGCGCCCTGTACCTTTATTTGCTTGTCCATTGGTACTTGTCACTTCTGACTTTCTTCTCTTCTTTCAATTTTAGGCACTTTAGCGCACTTTAGGCATTTTAGGCACTTCTTATATATTGATTACCTTATCCGCCAATTGCATGGCGGTCACGATGTCGAGCATGTTGGTGGTCTCACCTGCTTTCTTCTTCTCCAGGAGATTGAAGTGATTGAGGCAGGTGCCGCAGACCAGGATGCTGACGCCTTCGCCTTCCAGTTCTTTCAACACCGGCAGAGCTT